>JAOAQY010000085.1 GCA_025210965.1 Tissierellales bacterium | reverse complement strand
GCTGAATTTACGACTATGTAATTCTCTTCATTAATTTTTATTCTTAGGGGTTCTAAGATGCCATATTGTCTATGATTATTATCTTCTACTAATATATTTATGCCGGGTACATACCTCAAAATATTTTGTGCGGCATAGCCTATTGGTTTATTAAATACCAAAAATGTTATCAATAGCATAGGCAAAATTATTATGGCAACGTGTTTAAGCGCATGAGATTTTACTCTGGTGTTTTTTTTAAGTATACTTTTTCTGATATCATCTGTAATTTTTATGTCTTTCATATTTTCATCTACATAATGCTTTAACTCTTCAATGTTATTCATAAATTACGCCTCCTATATCATTTTTTAATTTTTTTCTAGCTCTGAATAAGCGAGTGGATACATTAGCCTCCGTGATTTCTAGTATCTCGGCTATTTCTTTTGTAGAGAGCTGCTGATAATAGTACATCAAAATGATATCTTTGTACTTTGGTTTCAATTTCATTATTGAGCTAAATAAGTCACTTTTATTCAGATTTTCAAACACATCTTTGTCTGAAACCTCTGCATTTATTATTTTTTCACTGCTCAATACGATTTTCTTAAACCACGAATTTCGAAGATGATTTTTGCATGTATTTATACATATTCTTGTGATCCAAGTTTTCATTGATGAATGGCCATTGAAACTATAAAAATTCTTGTAGACCTTTATAAAAGTTTCCTGACAAGCATCTTCAGCTAACTGATAGTCTTTTAGATATAAATAGCATAGCCTTAAGATATCTGTACCATAAGTTGTTATCAAATTATTAAAGTCTTCTTCGCTGAGAGTATTTTTGTTCATTAAAGTTCTACCTCCTTTCAGTTATTAGACACGCAATAACGGTAAAATATTACACTTATATTCAAATTTATCTTTTTATTAAAATTATAAATCAATAGAAAAAAAGAGTCTGCATCAAAATAGATTTTTTAATCTATTTGGTGCAGACTCTAGGAATATAATATTTACCAAGCTGTTATCTCAAAGTCCGTTTCTTCATTAGATTTTCCCATGAATACAATATCGTAACCATTTAAGTCAATGTCTTTTAAACTTAAAGTTACAGTAGCAGTAGCACAGGCCGTAGAGCTTAAAGTATAGAGGGAAATGGGACTCATTTCATAGCTCAAATTTGGATATAAGTTTTTAGTCACATGTATGGTCCCGTTAATAGGTGGATCTATTATCGCAGAGCCTTGGTGTCTAAATCTAATACTACCTCTGATTCTAAAAATATCAATTCCATTTTTAGAAAAAGAAATGGAGTCTTCAACTTTGAGAATGCTAACGTCATCTTTTTTATCCGAATCACTTAACTCATATGTTGAAGATGAGATTTTACTATCTATTTCATTTTTAAAAAATTCTTTAATTTCATTTGGATTATTTAGAAAATCAACTAGTTCTTGCTGTTCTTCCTTAGGCATAGATCTAAATTTTAGTAAATCGCTTTTTAGTTCTTCTTTTCTATTACCCATGAAAATATCAACTCTATCACTTAGCCATCTATCATAAGATGCTATGGTTATTTGATTTTTTCCACTATTGATAAATTTGTTAGCGATTAAAAGAACAGCTAAGATAACTATAATTAAAAATACTGTGTTTTTGGTTTTATTCATTATTTCACTCCTAAACTTAATATGAAACTTGGATTTCAGAATATTTTAAGTTTAATAAATTGGTTTAGACATTTTTTATGGAAATTAATATGGATTAGTTTCATTACATAAATATTAACACAAAGTTACAAAAAATGCCAATAATAAAAACGGTTAAAATAAATAGTTGGTCAAAAACTTTGGAAATGAAATTGAGGTAGCTACATTTTAATATTATTTTCATCTTTGATTAACTCTACAATAATATTTGGCTGATAGTATCTTATCATGAAGATTAGGACGTATTTTAGCAAACGATTTAGAGAGAAGATAAAGGAGCTGGAAATTATGGGGAGTGTGCCTGTACTTAAAGTAGAGAATTTATGCAAGTCGTATGGCAGAAAGTCAATACTTAAAAATATTAGTTTTGAAGTCGAGAGAGGAGATGTATTTGGATTTTTAGGACCAAATGGTTCGGGGAAGACCACGACTATAAGATCAGTACTCGGTCTTATTAGAAAAAATTCTGGAAAAGTGTCTGTTCTAGGATCTGATATGGATAACGAGTTTCTGAAAGGGATAAAGAATGTTGGAGCGGTTGTAGAGACTCCTAAATTTCACGATCATTTGTCTGGAAAAGCAAATCTAAAACTAATAGCAAATTTGCATAGTGAATTAGGTGATGCTGATGTAGAGCGGGTTTTAAAACTCGTTGGAATGTGGGATAGAAGCAAGCACAAAGTAAAAACATATTCGTTAGGAATGAGGCAGAGACTTGGAATCGCAATGGCCCTTATTAATAGACCTAAACTTGTAATATTAGATGAACCTACAAATGGATTGGATCCACAGGGAATAAAAGAGGTTAGAGAACTGATTGTAAGACTAGCTGAAAAAGAGGGCATAACATTTTTTATATCGACTCATCTCTTAGCAGAGGTTGAACAAATTTGTAATAGAGTGGTGATAATCGAGGCAGGCAAAACTGTAGTTGAAGGTAGAGTTAATGAACTTTTAGATAAGGACTATGACAGAGCAGAGATATCATGCGAACCAGCTGAAAGAGCAAAAACGATAATAGAGAGTTTGGACTATGTTGATTTAGATGCAGATTCAACTGGCGATTTAATTGTAAAAGTTCAAAAGGGACGCCAGAGAGATTTGAATAAAGAATTATTTAGCGCTGGAATAGATATAGATTATGTAGTACCTTGTAATCAATCATTAGAGGATTACTTCATTGAGGTTACTAAGGGAGGAATTGCAAATGTTTAGAGTGTTTAGAAATGAAATGTATAAAATTTTTCATTCGAAAAAATTGTATGTATTCGGAGTGTTGGCGTTTGCAATTGCAGGGCTAATGGTAGTTGCACCTACTGAGGCTACAATGGCACAAGACTTGATGGTAAATGAGATTTCAAGGACATTTTTGCCGATGTTATTTGCCATAATCATAGCAGATTCTATTACAGAAGAATACAAATCAGGAACGCTTAAGCTTTCTATGATACATCCTATCAAGAGAAGTAGCTATTTGTTAGGAAAGGTAATTGCACTTATTCCAGTTGGAATAATATTTATAGCTTGGTGTCAAATATTGGGAATCGTTATAGAGCTTATAAAATTTGGAGAGCTCAAGATGAGCGGATCAATAATGTTCGAATTATTTACACAAACTGTAGGTGGAATGCTTCCTATGCTTGGATTTAGTATGATAGTTTTGCTTATGGCAGTATTTTTCAGAGGAACAGGTGCTGTTATAGGTGCCACAGTTGGACTTTTGATATTCTTCCAAATTCTATCTCCAATTGCTTACAAATATCATTTTGAAAATTTACTTATAAATACGCACAACAATATGTTTATAGAGAGTGCTGATTTTACAACTAGTATGATGGTTTGTATAGTATATATAGTCGTATTTTTGGGGGCTAGTTTGCTGGCGTTCAATAGAAAAGATATTACGGAGTAGTTATAGAAATGCGCTTGGATTATATTTCAGAGATTTTGAAATAAGCCAAGCGCATTTTTTTATGCTTATATTTTTAGGCCGTAGTATAGATGAGAGCAGATTTTGCCATCGAAATCTGCTATGTCAGGAAGTAGACCCCATTTTTCAAACTTGTATTTTTCAAGGAGACCTATACTTTTATTGTTGCAACCTAGAAGTATTGCTAGTATAGTTTTTAGTCCTAATTCACGTGCTTTTTCTATGGCGAAAGAGAGAAGAGCTGATCCTATATGTTGACCATGGTAATCAGAGTGCACATAATAACTGACTTCCGCTACATGTTTCATAGCACGCCTTCCTGGGCGGTATCCACTTAGATGGACGTAGGCAACTATTTTTTCATCAATTGTGTATACATAAAGAGGATACATTTCGTTTTGATGACTTTCGAACCATGGAAGTCTTTCCTCTACAGTAAATGTATCCATATCAGCAGTGCATCCACCATTTATTATAGCTTGGTTGTATATTTCCGTTAGTGCAGGTAAATCTTCTTTTTGAGCAAGTCTTATATTGGTATTTAAATCATTATTCATAGAAAAACCTCCAAATACTAAATTTTATTTATTATATCAAAAAAAAATTAGATTAGCAAAACGCGATGATTTAGCTGCTTGGAAGAGATACTATGAAATGTTAACAAAAATATTTTAAAAAGTGGGTACAAATTTGTCCCGATTTGATGTATAATACTAAATGTGAGCTGGATCACTAAAATTTAATCGATTAAAGTAAAAAGCTATAGCGGGAAAGAGGGACCCTCAAACCAAATTTGGAGGGAATATCATGCAAAAAAATGGGAAGTATTTAGGTATCAACGGACTAGGTAGAATAGGTAAATTGGTACTTTGGAATCAATTGATTCTCAAGCACTTCGACGGACTTGTTGTCAGTATTGGGCGTACTGCAGGACAAAGTTTAGAGGATTTATTAGATTTCATTTTGACAGATTCTACATATGGATCGCTAGAAAGATTCATGTATGGGTATGCTGGCAAAGATTTTAAGGTTGAGATATTAGACGAGGAAAAGGGCGAGGTACGAATAGACGGGATGTACATCAAATTCCTTACTAAAGATCGCAATCCAAAGAATATCGGTTGGGGTAAATATGGTGTGGAGATAGTAGTAGATTGTACGGGACAATTCCTAGATCCAAAAGCACCAGCAGATAATTTAAAGGGAAGTTTGAGAGGCCACTTAGAATCAGGGGCTAAAAAAGTCATAGTTAGTGCACCTTTTAAAATTCCAGGTGAAAAATTAGTGATGCCACAGGATGCAACTATGCTAGTTTATGGAATCAATCACAAGGATTATGATTCTGAGAAGCATCAAATCGTTTCAGGTGCTAGCTGTACTACTACAGCACTTGCACATATGATGAAGCCATTGCTTGATAGAATAAGTCCTTCAAGATTTTTAACTGCATCGATGTCGACTATTCACGCGGCTACGAATAATCAAAAATTACTCGATGCACTTCCAAAACAAAACGCTAAGGATCTTAGAAGAAATCGTTCGGTATTTAATAATATTATATTGACATCAACAGGTGCGGCAAAGGCATTGGAATTTGTAATGCCAGAGATACAAAATATAGGATTTATGGCTGATTCTGTACGTGTTCCAACAAATACAGTATCGCTAGTATCTTTAAATCTTACTTTCAGATCGAAACTCGAAGCATCGGGAGAACCAACGCTTACATCTGAATTTATTAACAATATTTACAGAGAGGCGTCTGAAAATGGTCAGAAATCATTTTTACACTTTGCTGAAAAGCAAACTGTATCTATGGATGTTAGAGGATTCAAGGCATCGGCAGTGATAGAGGGATGTGAGACTAGTACGAAAACAGGATTTTTATCACTTCCAAATAGCATGATTCACAACATGGGCGTTGTGGGGGAAGTTAAAGTTCCAGTGACCCATGCTAAAATATTCGGATGGTACGACAATGAATTCGGAAGTTATGTAAACTCGCTTTCTAACATCATTCTTCATGTTGATGAGTGCTTAGTAAAAAAAGCAATGGCGAGCTAGATCTCAGAGTGAGAAACTTAAATTAATTCAACCAAAACATATGAACATAAATTTGAAATATCAAAACAAAACTTAAAACAAAACCAAAATAATTTGTAAAATAACAAAACCTTTCGCTACTAATTTTTTGCGATATGCAATAAAAGTTAGCAAATATGAGAGGTTATGCTATCAGCAAGGGAGAAGAAAACCAATTCTTTCTTGCTGTTTTTTTGCGCTTAAATATCATATTTATAATCAATAATATAGATGAAATCTGATTATAAGCTAGGTTAAAGGCATACAATTAAAGACGTGTAATTACGTATAAAAAATCCATATATATAATGGGAAATCATAGAAAAATACTATTTTACCCAAGCGAATAATCGTGATATTTTTAAGGTTGGTAAACATTTTTGTAGTTATATATTAAAGATTTATTCAGGAAGTGGTGAAGCATTTGAAAAAGAGTGATGGTATTAGAGCTATATTTTACTTAGCTCCTGCCTTTCTAATTATAGGATTATTTCAGATATATCCTATAATACAGTCTTTCACAATGAGTTTTTATACAGATTTTGATTATTTAAGTGGAGAAGTTTATGCGAGAGGATTGGACAATTTTTATTATGTATTAGGAGACCCAGATTTTCATCTAGCACTAAAAAATACAAGTACATTTGTACTATTTAGCGTGCCACTTTCGATGGTTGCGTCACTTTTTATTGCGGTACTTTTAAATTCTTCTATAAAGCTTAGAGGATTTTTTAGAAGCGTTTATTTTTTGCCATTTGTAACATCGAGCGTTGCTGTATCTATGGTATGGAGATGGATTTTTAGCAAAAATTATGGTCTTATAAATCAAATATTGAGCGAATTAGGTTTCACTAAAATCTCGTGGTTAAATGATCCTGAAAAGACTATATTTATACTTGTCATATTGAGTATTTGGAGGGGACTAGGATACAAGGTCATATTGTTTTTAGCTGGACTACAAGCAATAGATGAAAAATACTATGAAGCCGCAAAGATAGATGGAGCAAATTCATTTAAATTGTTTTCTAAAATAACTCTACCTTTATTGAAGCCAACTTTATTTTTTGTACTTATAACATCTGTCATAAGCTCATTTAAAATTTTTGACGAGGTATTTGTGATTTATGACAAGAAAACGGGCCCTCTAAAAAGTGGACTAACTATAGTGTATTATATTTTTGATAAATTCTATAATCAATGGCAATTTTCTATAGCGGCAGCAGCGACATTTATATTGTTTGTAATAATACTTGCATTTACAATTGTCCAGCTAAAGATAGGGAGTAAACAAATAAATAAGTAAACTAATAAATAAGTAAACTAATAAATAAGTAAACTAATAAACTAATAACACTGATACTAGTAGATTAGGAGAGAAGTATTTATGATTAAAACGAAGCTTTCAAAAATAGTGATATACATGGTGCTTATTATTGGACTAGTATTTATAATAGTTCCATTTGTGTGGATGATACTTACCTCAATTAAGGGAAGCAAAGAAGTTATGCAAGTTCCTATGAAAATAATACCTAGTGAATTTCGATTTGATAATTATAGAAAAGTGCTAGACATGGCTCCGTTTGGGGTTTTTTTAAGAAATTCAATTATAGTGACGATTTTAATAACCATCGGAGAGCTTATAACTACTATATTAGCAGCATTTGCATTCTCAAAACTAAAGTTTTGGGGGCGAGATATGCTATTTACAATTATGATAGCAACTATGATGGTACCAAGTGAGGTTTTGCTCATACCTAATTTCATAACGCTAAGTAGGTTAAATTGGATAGATACATACAAAGCGCTTGTAATTCCTTGGTGTGCAAGTGCATTTACTATATTTTTGCTTAGACAGTATTTCTTACAGATTCCAGAGAGTTTATACGATGCAGCCAAAATAGATGGATGTAGTGATTTCAAATACTTATGGACGATAATGGTACCTATTTCTAAACCTGCACTTGTAAGTATAGCAATATTAAAAATAGTGGGTAGTTGGAATGCGTTTATGTGGCCTTTAATTGTAACAAATTCACAAGAGTTAAGAACGCTACCCGTTGCGCTGTCTTATTTCAGTTCAGAAGCAGGAGTTGATTATAATTTACTCATGGCTGCTAGTACTATGATTATAATTCCAATGGTTGTGGTCTATGTTTTTTTGCAGAAATGGATAGTAGATGGGGTGTCTAATAGTGGCATAAAGGGTTAGTTTTCCCTTTTAATAAAAGAATTCAAGGAGGAGAAGTTATGAAAAAAAGTATGAAGGCGATTTGCATATTTGGGGCTATGTTAATTGCGCTATCAGGTTGCGGAACAAAGGCTGAAATTGAAGAGAAAAAAGAGGTTAAATCAGAGGCAGAAGTTAAAACAGAGCAGGTAGTAGAGGTTGAATTTTGGCATGCAATGGGAGGAGAAAAAGGAGAAGCACTTCAAAAACTCACAGATGATTTTAATGCAAAAAATGAGGATATAGAGGTTAAATTAGTGCATCAAGGAGGATATAGAGATTTATTTTCTAAATTGATGGCATCGGCTAAAGCCAAAGCACTTCCAACAATGACTCAAATATATTGCAATAGACTTAGCTGGTATGTGGATAAAGGTTTAGTTGAAGATTTATCACCTTATATGAAAGATTCTAAAATAGGACTTAGTGATCAAGAACTAGAGGATATTCCACCATTGTTCTTGGATGATGGAATTTGGAACGATAGACAATATGCTTTTCCATTTAACAAAAGTCAGATGGTATTGTATTACAATCAAGATATGCTAGATAAAGCAGGTGTAGAAGTTCCTAAAACTTGGGAAGAGTGGAGTGAAGCTAATAAAAAACTCACAATAGATGAAAATGGTGATGGAGAGCCAGAAATTTATGGTACGGTATTTGCGAACAATATATCAACAGATATAGCTCCATGGGTAAAACAGGCAGGTGGAGTGATAATAGATGAGGAAAAAGATCAATTAAATTTTGATTCTGAAGCTACAAAAGAGGCTGTTAGTTTCATTGCGGGTATGATTGAAGCCAAGATAGCTAGAACAGCTGGTGAAGATAAGCATTCAAATGTACCATTTTCTCAAAAAAGAGCTGCAATGTGTGTAGCTAGTACTTCTGCAATACCATACATTCAAAAAGGTGTGCCAGAAGATATGAATTGGTTTGCAGCTCCACTTCCAGCAAACAAGACAAATGATCAATTGTACTATGGTACAAATGTTGCTGTATTTAATACTGTTGACAGTGAAAAGAGAGAAGCGGCTTGGAAATATGTAAAATACCTCACACTTCCAGAAAACACGGCCTATTTTTCAATGAATACAGGTTATTTACCAGTTAGATATTCTGCTAGAGAATTGCCAGAATACAAATCGTATATCGAGAAGAATCCAATAAAAGGTGTTGGATTAGTTAGTTTTGACAATGGATTCCAAGGAACTAGAATCATAGGTCAAATAAATGCATTAGATATACTCGGAGAAGAATTAGATCAAGTATTTTTCAATGGAAAATCAATCGATGAAGCGCTTAAATCAGCGCAGCAGCGAGGTGAACAAGCTATAGCGGAAGTTAGAAAAAATTAATAAAAACACTTTATGAAAACATAAAAACATCAATTAACTCCAATAAGTTACCTTAAGATGGTGCCAGGCACCATCCTAGGGTAACTTATTGGAGTTTTTTTGTTTGAATTTATTTACGCTGCCACATTGTTGCCACATTTCTATTACATAATGTAATTAATAAAGGAGATATGGGGTAGAGAGGAGGTTTGGGATATGATGTTTTTTGGAGTTATCATTTTATTAGCTGTAGTGTATTTCTTATTTAAGGATCAGATGCCAGGTAAATTTGATTTGGGGAATTCAGAAAAAGATTCTTCGCTAAAGCAATTAGATGCAAAATTTATAAATGGTGATATAGATGAAGCGACTTATTTGAGAATGAAGAGTCTCATAAATCAGAGATAGTGAAAAATAGAATTTAGAAGAAGGAGAGATATATTATGATGTTGTTAGGACGAGGATATGAATTTTTTGGACATTGTTTTTCACCTGAGTATGGTTTGGGTAGAGGTATGAACAGATTTTGGCCTGTGCACGGATTCGGAGGATTTGGAGGATTTTTTACAATAGCGTTATTAGCAATCGTGGGAATTGTTGTCTATGTAATAATTTCGAGAAGAAGAAAAACATCTAGTCTAGAAAAGACAATTGAGTCACTAAATTACAAATATGTAAATGGTGATATAAACGAAGAAGAGTATTTGAGGAAAAAAGAATTGATTCAAAAAAATAATTTTTAAATAATTGGGTAAATCTATATAGACCCATCTTTCTGCGAAGGCTAGTCTAGAATGACTAGTCTTTGTTGTTAAATTAGGAGAATTACAAATTTGAAGTAAAGCCCTGTTTTTAGACATGGGGAGTGTCAAATGAGAGAAGATTAATAGATTTAAATAATAGATTCACATACTAGATGTTTTGAAGGAGCGTAGAGATATGACATACAATATTTTGATAGTAGAGGATCAGATAGACATTAGTAACATAATAGAAAAATATCTCGAGAAATACGGATACGACTATGATGTAGCTAGTGATGGATTTAAGGCTCTAGATTACTTTGGTAAAAAAACGTATCATATAGTATTACTTGATATAATGATGCCCGGAATAGATGGCTTTGAGGTTTTAAAAAACATCAGAGAAACATCTGACATTCCAGTGTTGATGGTAAGTGCGAAGAAAGAAGAAATAGATAGATTGCAGGGATTTGATTTAGGCGCAGATGACTACATAGTTAAACCGTTTAGTGTTAAAGAATTGATTAAGAGAATAGAAGTGATGCTCAAAAGGGTTTATGGAGATTTGGCGGTTAGTAGATATTCTTTCAAAAATTTATCACTAGATTCTAATGCGCAGATATTATATAAAGATGGAGTAAATTTGAGTTTAACTTCACTAGAGTACAAAATTATGAAAGTTTTCTTTGACCATAAAAACCAAGTTTTATCAAGACAGCAGCTTATAAATTTAGTTTTCGGATATGATTATGACGGTTATGATAGAAGTGTAGATTCGTCCATAAAGCGATTGAGGCACAAAATAGAAGAGAATCCTAAAGAGCCTAAATTCATTATAACAAAATACGGTGCAGGTTATAAATTTGGAGGTGATGATAGTGACGATTAGAAAAACATTGCTATTTTCACTTATGGCTATTGCTTTTATAGCTATATCAATAAATACAATATTTTTAAATTCAATGGTTGACAAATACTTTATGAAATACCTTTCTGAATCATATGATAATCATATAGACGAGCTAAAAACATACGTACAGGATGAGTTTACCAATAGTGAAAACTTTGATTTAAATGGTTTCCGAGCGGAATTAGAAACTCATTTAGATGATCCAATAGTGGGGATAAAGATATTTGATTCTTATAAAAATCAGATATTATATGTATCGAAGAACAATATGTCACGGCACATGATGATGGGGTCTAGATTTGAGCAAACTGACAGATATATTATAAAAGCAGACGATGTAGAGGTTGCTGAAATGCATATTATTTTAAATAGCTCTATAGAAGAGTCATTAGTAGCGAAAAAATTTCAATCATCACTTATTAGATATGGAGCTATGGGCTTTGCATTAGCTGGGGTGTTAGCCTTGGCAGTAGGATTATATCTCAGCAAGTTAATGAGTAAGGATTTAATCGAGACTTCAAATATGGCTGAATCTATTGACTTAAATAGACCAATAAATAATAAAAATTCGAATATAAAAGAAATAAGAGTTGTACAAAATAGTTTGAGAAATCTAAATCAGAGCTTACACTTAAAGCAGAGACATAGAAAACGGTTAACGGACGAACTCAGACACAAGGCGCAGACACCAATAACAATAATTCAAACCCATCTTGAAGGGATAGAAGATGAAATAATAGATTGGGATGAAAGAGAGTTAAAGGTATTTCGGAAAAATATATTTGAGTTATCAAATTTGCTAAATGATGTTGATAGATTAATAGATACGGACATAGATGTAGACGATAATACTATCTCAAAGTTTGATGTAGTAAGTATAATAAATGAAATTGCACAATCGCTAAGATTACAATATCAGAAAAAATCCATGGTTATTAAGAAAAATTTACCTATGACGCTTATAGTAGAACTTGACGAATATAAATTCAGGCAAATATTATACAATCTATTCACGAATGCCTACAAATATGCAGGTGAAGGGTCGAATGTAGAAATACACTTAGAAGAATCAAATTCAGATTTTAAAATAGTATTTACAGACAATGGAGAAGGTCTTGATAATTATGAGGTGCAGAATATACTAGAGCCGTATTACAGAGGAGTAAAGCATAGAAATATAAGTGGACAAGGTTTAGGCTTGTATATATTAGAGCAAAATATAAAATCTATGGGAGGAAGTGTAATAATACGTCAAAATACTCCTAGTGGACTAGCATTTGATATTAGATTGCCAAAATCAATAGAAATTTTGATATAATGAGTAGAACAGAGAAAATTTGTAAATAGATGAGAGGAAGGTCGTATATGAGCGATATGGACAAGGTTTTTGAAAAGGGATTTGATTTATTTGAAAAAGGGAAATATAAAAAAGCTATAGAAAAATTTGATGAGGTTATAAAAAATGATGAAAGCTGTGTAAATGCTTATATGAATAGAGGAATATCCTATGAGGAGCTCGGAGAATTAGAACTTGCACTAAATGACTACAGCAAGTGTATAGAGCTAGATGAAAACGATGCTGACAATTACTACAATAGGGGAAATATATATCAGTATATGGAGAAGTTTGAAGAGGCAATAGGTGATTACAAAGCAGCTATTGAAAGAAAGAATTACGTGCCAGATTTTTATTATAATCTGGGAAGGGCACTGCTAAATATAAAAAATTATGAGGAAGCACTTTCTGCATTTGACGAAACAATATCTAGAATAGAAGATGATGCAGATGCTTATTATTTGAGAGCGAGTGTAAAAAATATTCTTGGAAACTATGAAGAGGCAATAGATGATTATGATAAATGTATAGAATTGAGTGAATCAGATATAGATGCTATATTTGATAGGGCTCAGGCGAGAGAAAGCCTAGGTCAGAATGCCCAGGCTTTAGATGATTACAATGAAGTGCTAAGAATACTTAAAGATGGAAATTGTGAGAATGAAGAGATTGAAGAAGTGCAAGAGAGGATTGACAATCTAATCAGTCCAAACTAGTGTATTTGCATCTATTTTTGATATTCCATCTGTGAAGTAATTTTTTATAGTAGCGGTTATACCATTATTTTGTGTATCAGAGCGCAGAATTAAATCGTTACCATCTACACTAAATGTTTTTATAGGGACATCCTGAAAATCTAATACGAAATTTCCGCTAATATCAATTAAACCTGACTGTTCTAAATTTTCCACTATGCAGAGGCCGTGAGAGAATGTCTTTGTGTAGTGAAATTTCGGTTTTATGACTGTATTGAAGTTTTCATCCATAAATCCGTGAAAACCTTCTGCTGTTGCAAAATGATGTAGACCATCGTATAATTCATCTACAAATTGATAGTCTGATTCTGTGTAAGAAAAGATTTCTTTGAATTCATCATCCATAAAGCCGAGGATGAATTCTACGTATTCATCACCTTTTTTTATTGCTTTTACAAACTTGTGTTCACTCGAATTTGTATAGGGGCGGAGTTTGTAGTACTTAAAATCGGTCAGAGGTGTTACGCTATCTGATGTAACTCTGACGTATCCGCATAAATCATTTTTGTAAAGAACCATGATTTCATTTGAGGTTGGTGCTTCAGAAAATGTTGGAAATTCTAAATTGGTGTATTCATAATCACATATCAAATCACCACTTGAATTTATGAATCCATAGAGATCATCTTTCATTACCAGAGCTACATCTCTATCAAACATACATGCATCGTCAAATGTTTTATCAAAAACAAAGTTGCCATCTTTGTCTATGTATTTACAACCATCACTTGTTTCTACAACAGCGAAATTATTTTGAAAAATATTTGCGTATAAAAATTGAAAGTCTATTTTTACATTGCCATTGTGATCAACATATCCCCAAAGTCCATTCTTTTTAACTGGAGCTAGTCCCTGAGAGAAACCGGTGCTGAAATCATTCATGCCTATATAAAAAGCGTTTTGTTCAAATGGACCTAACAATTTGTGGGATGATGTCAAAAAACCTACAAGGATTTCATCTTTTGGTCTGTATCTAGAGTCAAAAGCATATCCTTTTAAATCGTTTTTTGACAAAAATTTTATTGGTTTTGTTTCTACAGTTTTATAGAAACCTGGAGTTGCTTCAAAGCATGGGATAAAGGGCTGATTGATAGGTATGTTTAGTATGCTAACGATACCTAGTATAACTAAATTTGTAATCAAATTGGACACCACCTTGAAAATTATTAAACATGTTTATATAATGAGTATAAAGTTTAGAACAGTGGATTAAGTGACAAATTCATAACAAAAAGGTGACGAATTGCAAAAAAATCCATTGAAAAAATAAAAATTTAGAGGTATGATAAGGGTGCGCTTGTATGGGGTGAAGGAGAAGCGTGTCTGGGTTTGGATTCTAAGAGGAGTAGGAGGGCGTGAGATGAAATCATATACTATCAAAAAGGTTTTGAATAACAATGTCATCTCCGTAACAGACGGTGAACGCAATTATATTTTTACAGGTAGCGGAATCGGTTACAATAAAAAGAAAAATGAGATTTTTGAGGATACAGAGGCTATAGAAATACAATACATATCGCTAGAGGGTTTGCAGAACAAGGATGTAGACAATTTTCTTGAGAAGATAGATGTTGAAGTTATAGAAGCAGTCCAGAAAATACTCATAATGGTGAACGAAAAGACAGGCAAAAAATACAGTATGAGTGATCATGCAGGTTTATTAGATCACATACAATTCTTAGTTAAGAGATTACAGGACAAAATTGAAATTCACAATCCGTTTTTAAATGAGACCAAATTGCTTTATCCACAAGCTTATGATGTGGCAGAAAGAGGAGTGGAAATTCTTAGAAATGAACTTCTACTAGAGATTCCAGATGATGAAGTAGGCTTTTTGACATATCATGTTCACAGTGGTTTAAAAATAGTTGATAAGACCAGAGCACTTAGAGATGTAAAGCTCATGAACACTATTAAGAATCACATTGAAAGCAAGCTAGGAATTGACTTTGAGCAGCATGCATTTGACTATAATAGATTTATAATTCATATAAAAGGCGTACTTAAAAGATTAGAGGAAGAGAAACCCCTTTCAAATAATCTCTTGACAGAAATCAAATCGAAGTATATAATTGAGTACAAGATCGCCTTTGATGTTGGACTTATCATAGAACAACAGCTAGGGCTTAAGGTTCCAGATAGTGAGATTGGCTATATAGCCATACATCTGGTAAAACTTAATAACGGCTAAAAATTTAGAAGTGTTACTAATTCGATTAGGCATGATCTGAAATTTGGCATATGACCCATGACGCTAGTATTCTAGAGTGGTGACTCTCATAACGGGAGTAATCTATCTAGAACTATAACTAAGAGCGTGGCATGGAAGTCGTATCTAAATTTTAGGTCATGCTTTTTTATTTGCCATAATTAATGGCGAAAAGAGAGTGAAAAAGGGCCCAAGAGAGTATTACTTTTATATTTTAGTTATTTTAAGTTTATATTATTAGCAATTATAAAGAGAAAAAAACAATGAGGAGGAGTTACGATGAGTAAGAAAAAGAGCAAAGCTTTTGCGGTATTACAAAAAGTTGGTAAATCACTTATGTTACCAGTATCAGTATTGCCAGCAGCAGGTCTTCTAGTAGCATTTGGTCGTATGGTACAAAATGCAGGTCTAGATGCAAACGGAGAGGTAGCTAATGCAATGCTAAATGCTATCGGAAGTTTGATGTTCCAAGGTGGTATTGCCATATTTGAACAATTACCACTTATATTTGCTATCGGTGTTGCCATTGGTTTCACTGGTGGAGCAGCAGTATCTGGTTTAGCAGCAGCAGTTGGTTATTTTACTATGGCTAACGTACTTAAGATTATGGGAACTCTTAGAGAATTACCATTTTCTATTGAAACAGGAGTATTTGGTGGTATATTGATTGGTCTTGTAGCAGCGAATCTTTACAATAGATTTTATAAGACAAAACTTCACCCAGTACTTGGATTTTTTGAAGGAAAGCGACTTGTGCCAATACTTATGGCATTTGCATCATTGTTCCTTGGTATAGCACTTGGATTTATTTGGCCACCAATCCAGAATGCACTTAATGCATTTGGTACAAGCGTGGTTGATGCTCAAGTAGGAGGTTTCTCACTTGCAGGTGGTATATTTGCAGCAGGAAATAGAGCGCTTATTCCAACAGGTCTTCACCACGTGTTCTACGCACCGTTCTTATTTGACTTTGGGTCATTTACAGATGCAGCAGGACAGGTATTTAGAGGTGAAAGTGCTCGTTACTTTGCAGGGGATATTACAGCCGGAAATATCATGGCATCAGAGTATCCACTAAAAATATTTGGATTGCCAGCAGCAGCTTTAGCAATGACACTTACAGCTAAGAAGAAAAACAGAAAAGCAGTAGGTGGAGTTATGTTAACTGCAGCTTTAACATCAATTATCACAGGGATTACAGAGCCGATTGAATTTGCATTTATATTTGTAGCGCCAGTACTTTACTTGGCACACATTATCTTGGCATTCGTTGGTGGTTTCTTGATTAACTTATTCCAAATTCGATTAGGTTATACATTTACCTCATCACTAATTGACTTTGGTATTAGTTACTTCAATGCCGGAAATCCTTGGAAATTATTCTATATCGTTGGACCACTTATCGGAGTTATGTATTTCGTAGTATTCTACTACCTCATCAAGAAATTCGATTTACAAACACCAGGTCGTGGAGAAGATATGGAAGAAGGCAGTGCACAGATTTCAGCATCAGACAAGGCTAGAGAGGTACTTATCGCACTTGGTGGAGCAGCAAACATCATTGCAATAGATGCTTGTATTACTAGACTTAGATTGGAAGTTAAAGAAACTGTTAAAGTCAATAAAGACAGATTGAAAGCACTTGGTTCAGCTGGAGTTATGGACGCAGGCGGTGGAAGTTTACAGGTAGTATTTGGTACAGAAGCAGAGGGATTAAAAGATGAAATAAAATCATTGATGCAAGCAGCTCCAGCAGCTGTAAGTGGTTTGAGTGTCGTTTCGCCAACGGCTGGTAAAATCATTCCTCTATCAAAAGTTCCAGATGAAACATTTGCAGGTAAACTTATAGGAGACGGTGTAGCTATTGAACCTAAAGACGGAGTGTTCTGTTCGCCAGTTGATGGAGAGATTGTAAATCTTTTCCCAACAAAACACGCTATCGGAATTCGTTCAACAGAAGGCGTTGAAATCCTATTACATGTTGGAATCGACACAGTGAACATGAAGGGTGAAGGTTTTGAAGCATTTATCAAAGCAGGAGACAAGGTAAAAGCTGGTGACAAACTTCTAAAAGTAGATTTAAATAAAGTTGCAAAAGAAGCAAAATCTATCATATCACCTATAGTGATCACTAATGGACATGATATAAAGGGAATGAACATCACTAGTGCTACACAAGCACAAAAAGGTTCTACTCTAATTGAAGTTCAAAAATAAGAATGAGAAAACATCTAGCAAGATTATTGCTAGATGTTTTTTTTGGCATTTTGATTAGAATAACAAAAGCGTCTTAAATGATTTAAAAATATTTTTTGAATTTTTTAAATTGATTTAGCTTAGCAAGATTGATATAAAGGCTTCTCTTTAAATTCTTATCCTTATTGTACTCTAGTGG
>JAOAQY010000084.1 GCA_025210965.1 Tissierellales bacterium | reverse complement strand
GATATTTGAAGAATACAATAGTCGTGAGTCTGATATAATTACAGGAATAGTTCAAAGAGTTAATAAAAACAATGTTTTAATTGACTTAGGAAAAACAGAAGGTATTATACTTCCTAGTGAGCAGATTCCAGGAGAATACTTTAAACAAGGTGACCGTGTTAAACTTTATTTGCTAGAAGTTAAAAAGACAACTAAAGGACCGCAGGTTTTATTATCTAGAACACATCCAGGTTTGGTAAAGAGATTGTTTGAATTAGAAGTGCCTGAAATACATGATGGAGTAGTTGAAATATTTAATATTTCTAGAGAAGCAGGTTCACGTACTAAAATAGCTGTATTTACAAATGATGTTGAAGTTGATCCAGTGGGTTCATGTGTTGGACACAAAGGTACAAGAGTAAAAGCTATTGTAGATGAATTGAAGGGCGAAAAAATAGATATAGTTACTTGGAGTGAAGATGTTAAAGTATTTATTTCTAATAGTTTAAGTCCTGCACAAGTAATATCTGTTAATGTAGATGAAGAAAATAAATCTGCATTGGTAGTAGTTCCAGATTATCAATTGTCATTAGCAATTGGTAAGGAAGGTCAAAACGCTAGATTAGCAGCTAAATTGACAGGATGGAAAATAGACATAAAAAGTGAAAGCCAATATGAAGCTAGTGAGGCAGAGCTTGAAAAAGCACCTGTTGAACAGTTAGATGCTGATGCAGAAGAAGTTGAAGTAGCGGAAGAAGTTATAGAAACAACTGAAGAACCAATAGAAGAGATTTAATGGAGGCAGTGAAATGGCTAAAAAAATCCCTTTGAGAAAGTGCGTAGGTTGCGACGTTAGAAAGACAAAAAAAGAGTTGATTCGCGTTGTACGAAATAAGGAAGGCGAAATAAGCTTAGATACTACAGGAAAAGCAAATGGAAAAGGTGCATATTTGTGCCCAAATTCTGAATGCTTTGAAAAAGCATATAAAAAAGATTTGCTAAGCCGTGCTTTTAAGGAAAAAGTTTCAAATGAGATATATGAAGCTCTATTGGAGGAAATTAAGAAGTATGAAGAATAACGGAATTCAAAAGATATATTCTTTATTGGGAATAGGACGACGAGCAAATTTAATTAGAACTGGTGATTTCGCTGCATTAGAGAGCGTGAAAAAAGGAAGTTCGTATCTAGTTATATGTTCAGAAGATGCAAGTGAAAATACACAGAAAAAGTTTAAAGACAAATGCAATTATTATGACGTAGAACTGATAGTTATAGGTGAAAAGGAAGAATTAGGAAAAGCAGTTGGCAAAGAGCTAGTTGCTGTTGTCTCAGTAAATGATTCAGATTTTGCTGATGCGATTATGAATAGTTATAGAAAAATCACCTAAAATTTATGGAGGTGGTTAGACATGCCAAAGAAAAGAATCTATCAATTAGCGAACGAACTAAACATAAGCAGCAAAGAATTAATGGAAAAATTAACCGAACTCGATATTAAAGTTAGTAGCCATATGAGTACTTTAGAAGAAGACGAGTGCGCATTGTTACTGGAATTGTTAGGAGATGAAGTAAATACAGTGGTAGATCAAAATGAAAATAAGGTACCAACTCAAGTTGAAGAAGTTGAAGAAATAATTGAAGAAGTTCAAGTAGAAGTGGATCCTAATGCTATAGAAGTTGAAGCTAGTATGACTGTAGGAGATTTTGCAGAATTATTAGATCTTAAAGCAGCACAAGTTATTACAGCATTGATAGGATTAGGTATAATGGCAACTATCAATCAAGAAATTGATTTTGATACGATGTCATTGATTGCAGAAGATAATGGTAAAGCTGTTAGATTGAAAGAAACAACAGTAGAAGATGAAACAGATGGTTTAGACTTTGAAGATGCTGAAGAGGATTTAATGCCAAGACCACCTATTGTTACAGTTATGGGACACGTTGACCATGGTAAAACATCGTTATTAGATGCTGTTCGTCAAACAAGCGTTACTAAAGGTGAAGCTGGTGGAATTACACAGCATATAGGTGCATCGACTATTAGAGTTAAAGGTGAAAAAATAGTATTTTTAGATACACCTGGTCATGAGGCTTTTACATCAATGCGTGCTAGAGGTGCTCAAGTAACTGATATAGCTATATTGGTTGTAGCAGCTGACGATGGAGTAATGCCACAAACTGTAGAGGCCATTAACCATGCTAAAGCAGCAGACGTTCCAATTATTGTTGCTATAAATAAAATGGATAAAGAGGGTGCGAATCCTGACCGTGTAATGCAAGAAATGACTGAGCATGGTTTAGTACCAGAGAGCTGGGGTGGAGATGTAATTATGATTCCAGTTTCAGCGCATACTAGAGAAGGATTAGATGAGTTATTAGATATGGTACTTCTTGTAGCTGAAATGCAAGAACTTAAAGCAAATCCAGATCGTAAAGCAGTAGGTATAATCGTAGAGGGTGAATTGGATAAGGGAAAAGGTAGTGTAGCTACTGTTCTTGTTAAAAAAGGAACTCTTAAGGTTGGAGATGCTGTCGTAGCAGGAACAGCAAGTGGTAAAGTTAGAGCCATGATTGATGACAAGGGTAAAAAAGTTAAAAAAGCAGGACCATCTATACCAGTAGCAATATTGGGATTGTCTGAAGTTCCTAATGCTGGAGATCAACTTTATGCAGTAAGCAGTGACAAAATTGCTAGAGAAATTGCTCAAAAGAGAAGAGATTCAGAAAGAGCTGAAAGATTACAAGTAAATAAAGCTGTTACATTAGAGGATCTTTTCAACCAAATTAAAGAGGGTGAAATTAAAGATCTTAATGTAATCATCAAGGCTGATGTTAAGGGTTCTATTGAAGCTGTTAAACAGTCTCTTGTAAAATTAAGTAATGAAGAGGTAAAAGTTAATCCAATTCATGGTGGTGTTGGTGCCATTACTGAAGGAGATATAATGCTTGCATCTGCTTCAAATGCAATTGTTATTGGTTTTAACGTAAGACCTACTAATACTGCACTTGACGCAGCTAGTAGAGAACATGTAGATGTTAGAACATATAGAATTATATACAAAGCGATTGAAGATATAGAAGCTGCTATAAAAGGTATGCTTAAGCCTGAATTTAAAGAGGTAACTCTTGGTCGTGCTGAAGTTCGTGCAACATTTAAAGTTCCAAATATTGGAGTTGTTGCAGGGGTATATGTTCAACAAGGTAAGGTTACAAGAAAATCTAGTCTTAGACTATTAAGAGATAATATAGTAATTCATGAAGGTGAAGTAGCATCGTTAAGAAGATTTAAAGATGATGTAAAAGAACTTTTAACAGGCTTTGAAGGTGGTATAGGAATTGAAAATTACAACGACATCAAAGATGGAGATGTAATAGAAGCCTATATCATGGAAGAAGTCGAGAGATAGAGTAGGTGATAAAATGGGACAAAATAGAGCAATGCGCGTAGGCGAGCAAATTAGGAAATTGATTAGTGAGTTGATTTTCAAAGGGCAAATTAAAAACGCTCAGCTTTCTACACTTACAAGTATTACATCAGTAGAGGTCTCTGGAGATTTGAAGTATGCAAAAGTATATGTTTCTGTTTTAGGTCAAGAAGGCGAGCGAAGAGATTCAATAGAAGCTTTGGAAAAGTCTAAAGGCTTTATCAGAAAATATATTAGTCAAAATATGAAAATTCACCATGTACCAGCATTGACATTTGAATTGGACACATCAATCGAAAATGGTATTTACATGGCCAAAAAAATTGATGAAGTTTTAGGAGGAAAGAATGATCCCGATGAAGATTGATTTTGATTTAGCCCAAAAAGTAAAAAAACTTTTATCTGAGGCAAAAACAATAGCAATTCTTTCACACATTAGTCCTGATGGAGATAATGTAGGGTCAGTATTAGCCATGGGCCACGCGCTCATGGCTAATTGTCATGCCGAGGTAAAGTGGATAAAAACAGATGAGATCCCAGAGCATTTGATGTTTTTATCTGGAACAGATGATTACATAGCAGAGATTGGATCTAGTTATGATATAGCAATAGTTGTAGATTGTGGAGATTTAGACAGATTGGGTGCGTATAAGAATATAAAAGAACATGCTAAGATTGTAATAAATATTGATCATCATCAAACGAATACTAAGTTTGGGGATATTAATATAGTAAAGCCTAATGCAAGTTCTACAGCCGAATTAGTTTTCACATTATTAAAAACTATTGAATTTAAAATTACTAAAGAATGTGCAGAAGCGCTATATACTGGAATATCAACTGATACAGGAAGTTTCAAATACAGCAATACAACATCGTATACTCATGCATTAGCGTCTGAGCTTATAGATTATGGTATTGACGTAGGAGCTATAAATGTATTTCTTTATCAAAATAAAAGTTTTGATAAAATGCAATTGTTTATAAAAAGTGTAAATCAAATGTCATTTTACAAAGATAGACAAATAGCGATTACTTATGTAGATCAAAATATGCTTGATGAGACAAAAACAGAGATGAACGATTCGGATGGAATAGTTGAATTTGCACGAAATATAAGAGGTGTTGAAGTAGCTTGCTTGATAAAGGTGCATGAAGCTGATGGCAGAATCAAATGTTCGTTTAGATCTAAAAACAGTGTAGATGTATCCAAATTTTGTGAAGCACACAATGGTGGCGGACATGTTAGAGCTGCTGGTTGTACGTTCGAAACGACAGACAAGCAAATGGTTATAGATGCTATAATGAAGGAGATTGTATTATGAAAATAGCGGGTGTACTAAATGTATTGAAACCTGCTGGAATGAGTTCCCATGATATAGTGTATTTTGTTAGAAGACAATTGGGAATAAAGAAAGTAGGGCATACTGGAACTTTAGATCCATATGCAACAGGAGTTCTTCCAATATGTATAGGAAAGGCTACTAAGGTTAGTCAGTTTTTATTAAATGAAAGAAAAGCTTATAGAGCCGAATTGAATTTAGGTTATAGCACAGATACTCAGGATGCTTATGGAGAGATATTGAAGCGCTCAGAGTATATTCCAAATGAGGAAGAAATACGTGAAGCAGTATTGTCTTTTGTGGGTGAAATAGATCAAGTACCTCCTATGTATTCAGCATTAAAAGTAAATGGAAAGAAACTTTATGAGTTAGCACGAGAAGGAAAAGAGATAGAGCGAAAGTCTAGAAAGATTACGATTCATGATATAGATATAGTAAAGATTGAAGGGCAAAAAGTTATGTTTGATGTGTTATGTTCGAAAGGAACTTATATAAGAACACTCTGTGTAGACATAGCGGAAAAACTTAATTGTAGTGGACATATGAGCTTTTTGATAAGAACTCAGACTGGTGATTTTTACTTAAAAGATGCACTTACACTTGAGGAAATTGAGAATATTGAAAAAGAAGAATTGCCGATGCGTTCGATAGATGATATGCTTAATGAATATCCTAAATTGATAGTCGACGATGAATACTACAGCTTAATTATGAATGGCGGAAAGTTATCTATGACTAAAACTGTAAAAGTAGGAGTGTCCTATCGAATTTACTGTAAAGATGAGTTTTTAGGACTTGGAAGTGTTCATAATAAAGAAAAGCAGTATTTTTTGAAAATGGATAAATTGTTAGTGGGTGAGTAATTATGGAATTGTTGCGCAAACATGAGAGAATACATGAGGAAATAGCGGTTTGCTTTGGAAATTTTGATGGGGTACACCATGGTCATCAAGCGCTTATCAAAGATATGATAGAGTATTGTGATCAAAAGGATTATAAGAGTATGGTTTATACCTTTGCAAATCATCCCATGGAAATAATAGCTCCTGCTAGGAATTTTCATTATATACAACATGTTGGACAAAAAGCTGAAAGTTTAAGAGATTTAGGGGTTGACTATCTTTGTCTTAAGACATTTGATGAAAACACTATGAATTTGAGACCAAAACCGTTTTTAGATGAATTAATTTATTATTTTAAAATTAGAGCTATATTTATAGGCTTTAATTATAGGTTTGGCAAAAATGGCGAAGGCGATATAGAATATTTAAAAAAATATGGTGAAAAACACAATATAGATATATTTATAGAAGAATCATTTTGTGAATTCGGAGAAAGAGTATCGAGCACTAGGATACGAGGCTTGATTCATGAAGGGAAAATAAAAGAAGCTAATGTTCTTTTGAGTAGACCGTATTCTATAATAGGTACTGTTAAGGCAGGAGCTAAAGTTGGTAGAACTTTAGGATTTCCAACTGCAAATATAAAACCTATTGAAAAATATGTCTTACCCAAACGGGGAGTATACCATACAAAGGTTAGATGGCATCAAAAAATTTATGATTCAATAACTAATGTAGGGTATAATCCGACGTTTGAAGATCGTGAGTTTTCTATAGAAACCCATATAATGAATTTTGATGAAAATTTATATAATGAAGAAATTGAAGTTTTATTTTTTGATTTTATTAGAAATGAGAAAAAATTCAATTCAAAAGAAGAGTTAATAAGCCAGATTGATAATGATATCAATCAAGTGTTGAAATGTAAAGATAAATATGATAGAATCTAAATGTTAGGAACCTTATCCTATGCTTTTCGACACCTCGACGATTGTCATGGAATAGGGTCTATATATATTAAAGGAGGAAACACAATGATTACAACAGAAAAGAAATTAGAAATCATCAACGAGTACAAAACACACGAAGGAGATACTGGTTCTCCAGAGGTTCAAGTAGCATTATTAACTTATAGAATTAATGAGTTAAACGATCACTTGAAAATGCACAAGAAAGATTTCCATTCAAGAAGAGGTCTTTTGAAAATGGTAGGTAAAAGAAGAGGTCTTCTTAACTACTTAAAAGAAGGAGATATCGAAAGATACCGTTCATTAATCAAGAGATTGAACTTGAGAAAATAGTTCGGATATATTCGGATCGAAATAGGGAAATGGTAGATCCATCCCTTCACAAAATAGAGCGGGATTTCCCCGCTCTATTCTTTTAATGACCTATATAGAAACATAGACTCTGTTAAAGCATGAATTTGTTAAATCAAATTTATTCTTTAGCAGAGCCTAATAGATTAGGAGGTTTAATATTATATGAAAAAAACATTTGAATACGAATTAGCTGGCAGAGCGCTTAAAATTACTACTGGTCAGACTTGTGAGCAATCTAATGGATCGTGTTGGGTACAATATGGCGATTCAGTAGTTATGGTAAATGTAAATGCTTCAAAGGGACCAAGAGAGGGCATTGATTTCTTCCCTTTAAGTGTAGAATTTCAAGAAAAAATGTATGCAGCGGGTAAATTCCCTGGTGGTTTTATAAAAAGAGAAGGTAGACCAAGTGAGAAAGCTATCTTGACTGCAAGACTGATTGATAGACCAATTAGACCGTTATTCCCAGAGGGATATAGAAATGACGTTCAAGTTATTGCAACACCACTTTCAGTAGATGAGGACAATTTGCCAGAACACATGGCTATGATTGGTTCATCTATAGCACTTTCAATTTCAGATATTCCTTGGAATGGTCCAACAGCGGCTGTTGGCTTAGGTTTGGTTGATGGCGAGTATATTGTAAACCCAACAGCTGAGCAAAGAAAATTATCTAGAATAGATCTTACAGTAGCCGGAACTAAAGAAGCTATAATGATGGTAGAAGCTGGATCTAAAGAAGTTAGTGAAGAGGAAATGTTAAAAGCCATTTTAACAGCTCATGAAGCTATCAAAGGCATCTGTACATTTATAGAAGAAATTGCAACTGAGATTGGAAAAGATACAGCGGATGCAGAAATTTTCAAAGTAGATGATGAAATAATGAATGCTGTTAGAGATTATTCGGCAGAGAAGTTAAGAGAAGCATTGTTTACTGTAGAGAAGCAAGAGCGAAATGATAAAATAGATGCATTAAGATCGGAAGTTAAAGAACATTTTGCAGAAGTATACCCAGAGATGGAAAAACAAATAGGAATAGCTTTCCACGATGTGGAAAAAGAAGTGGTTAGAACTATGATTACAGTTGATAAAGTTAGACCAGATCATAGAAAATTAGATGAAATTAGACCAATTAGCTGTGAAGCAGGATTACTTCCAAGAACTCATGGTTCAGGTTTATTTACAAGAGGTCAAACTCAAGCACTTACAATTACTACTCTTGGTGCTGCTGGAGATGCTCAGACTATTGATGGTTTGGGTGAGATGGAAGTCAAAAGATATATGCATCAATACAACTTCCCTCCATATTCAGTTGGAGAGACTGGATTTATGAGAGGTCCTGGTCGTAGAGAAATAGGTCACGGTGCTCTTGCAGAGCGTGCCTTGGTTCCAGTATTACCTAGCGAAGAAGATTTTCCATATACTATAAGATTAGTATCTGAAGTATTGAGTTCAAATGGTTCTTCATCACAAGCAAGTATTTGTGGTAGCACATTGTCATTATTAGATGCTGGTGTTCCTATTAGAGATTCGGTAGCAGGTATTGCTATGGGTCTTATAAAAGAGAATGAGCATGTAGCTATATTATCAGATATCCAAGGTTTAGAAGATCACTTAGGTGATATGGACTTTAAAGTAGCTGGAACTAAAGATGGTATCACAGCTATACAAATGGATATAAAAATTGATGGTATTGATGAGGCTATATTGAGAGAAGCATTAGAACAGGCTAGACTTGGAAGACTTCATATACTTGGAAAGATGAATGCAGTAATTGATACTCCAAGAGAAGAATTATCAGAGTATGCACCTAGAATCATGACTATGAATATAGATCCAGATAAGATTAGAGAAGTTATCGGAGCTGGTGGAAAGACTATTACTAAGTTGATTGAAGACTGTGGTGGTCAAGACAATATTAAATTAGATATAGATAATTCTGGTTTAGTTATGATAGCGACAAATGATGCAGCAGCTGCTGAAAAAGCAGTTAGCTTAATAAACGCTATAGTAAAAGATCCAGAAGTTGGAGAAGTTTATACAGCTAAAGTTGTTAGAATCATGGACTTTGGAGCATTTGTTGAATTTATGCCAGGCAAAGAAGGATTGGTTCATATTTCAAAAATTGCAAAAGAACGCGTTAATAAAGTAGAGGATGTTCTTTCGGTTGGCGATGAAATTACCGTGAAAATCATTAAAATTGATGAAAAAGGTAGAATTAACTTATCGAGAAAGGATACTTTAGAGTAATAAGCTCGGTAAAAGGCATAAATCGATGATTTATGCCTTTTTATATAATTAAAAAGAAAGAAGGCTATACATGATTAAGAATTATTTTTTAAAAAACGGAGTACAGGTTTTAATAGAACCACTTTCTCATGTTAAATCTGCATCAATAGGCTACTGGGTAAATACAGGATCTGTACAAGAACAAGAAAATGAAAAAGGTGTAGCACATTTTATAGAACATATGCTGTTTAAAGGCACTGAAAGTAGATCTGCTAAAGAAATAGCTACTAGTATGGATCATATTGGAGGACAATTAAATGCGTTTACTTCAAAGGAATGTACATGCTTTTATGCCAAAGTATTAGATGAGCATATAAATGTAGCAATAGATGTAATTGGTGATATGATTCAAAATCCACTTTTTAGTGAAAGAGATATCACAAGAGAAAAGGGTGTCGTGTTAGAAGAAATTAGTATGTACGAGGATTCGCCAGAAGATATTGTGCATGATGAACTAGCTAGATTAGCATATTCAGGTCATGCGCTGTCTATGCCAATTCTTGGAACGGTTGAATCTATAGAAAAAATGACACGAGAAGACATATTAGGATATTATAATTGCCATTACAAGCCTAAAAATTTGGTAATAGTAATAGTTGGTCATGTTGAAGAGACTAGTGTATTAGAATTACTAGAAAAGAGTATAGGTCAATGGGATACTAAGTGTGACAAGAAAATAGAAGTTGGAAAAGAAATATATACTGGACTTCAAAATTCTTTTAGAACAAAAGATATAGAGCAATTCCATACTTGTATAGGTTTCCCAAATGTTGAAAGAGAGAGCAAAGATTATTATGCTATGTTAGTTCTAAACAACATAGTTGGTGGAAGTATGAGTTCAAGACTTTTTCAAAAAATTAGAGAAGAAATGGGTATGGTGTACTCTATTTATTCGTATCCAACAAAT
The DNA here is from genome assembly GCA_025210965.1 of Tissierellales bacterium. Lineage (NCBI taxonomy): Bacteria > Bacillati > Bacillota > Tissierellia > Tissierellales > Tissierellales bacterium. The sequence continues at coordinate 3,958 of JAOAQY010000084.1, read as the reverse complement.
TATAAAAACTCTGGAATGATGACTATTTATGCTGGTATGAATCCTAATGAAGCATTAAATGTTATAAATACTATTTTTGATGAAATCAGGATAATTAAAGAGAATGGTATTGAAAGCCAGGAATTTGTGACAGCGAAAGAGCAATTAAAGGGGAATTATATACTAGGCCTAGAGAGTACTTCTAGCAGAATGATCAGCTATGGTAGAGGGCAGATTTTAAATAAAAAAATCAAAACTCAAGAAGAGGTTTTGAAAAATATTGAGGCAGTTAGAGAAAAAGATATTGAGAAGTTAATTCCAAAAGTTTTTGATTATGAAAAGATAAATATATCTTGTATAAGTAATATGGCTAAAGACAATCCATTTTATGTAGAATTGGAAGAAAAATTAAAACTCCTAAAATAAGGAGGTAATTATGATAAAGAAAACAGGTAAGAAAAAGGAAAATTCAAAATTAGAAAAAAAACTTGAAAAAAAAGCGAAGCCAAGTGCTAAAAAGAACAAGCAAGAACCTAGTTTATTGAAAAATGTCATAGGGACAATTGTATTTATAGGAATGGGCTTGTTAACACTAGTAAGTGTATTCAATCTTTCTGGTGGGATATTATTGATATTTATAAGAAAACTACTTTTTAACTTAATTGGTATGGGGGCATATACTGCGCCGTTAGTTTTGATACTAGTAGGAGTGCTTTACCTATTACGAAATAAAGTTGAAGATGTTTATCAAAAAATAATTGCACTTAATATAATATTGGTTGTAATAATTAGCTGGCAAGATATTTATCTTACACCTTATTTACACGATGGAGCGGGTTTGTTTGAGAGATTTTCTTATGCTAAAGCGCTTGCCGAGAGTGGCATTGGTGGAGGGCTAGTAGGCACATTTATAGGTTATATACTCCTTAAGTTTTTTGGAATACTTGGAAGTTATATAGTATTATCAGTAGCGGCTATAATAGCTATTTTACTTGGTGCTCATAAACTAGTATTTTCAAAGCTAAAAGCGTTTTTTAATAAAGAAAAACAGATCAACAAAAATAAGAAAAAGAAAAAAGAAGATAAGAATCTTAAAAATACAAAAAGAACTAAATCCAAGCCAATTCTAGAGAAAAAAGAAATTAAAATAATGGACTATGCTAATAAAGTTTCAGAAACTCAATGTAAGAAAGAAAATTCTACCGAAACAAAAACAGACGAGTCAGAAGAATCTATTTTAGAACAGATTAATAAGGATGATATTCTTTATACGAATTACGAGTACCCTTCAGTTGATTTTTTGAATAAAGTTGAAAATCAAGAAGACGGAAATAACAACGAAAAGTTAGAAGAGGCAAAGAAACTTGAAGAGGTACTTTCGAGCTTTGGAGTAGAGACGACAGTAAATCAGATAAGCATAGGACCTACGATAACTAGATACGAGCTTGAAATAGCTCCAGGTATAAAAATAAGCAAGATAACAAATCTTTCTGCTAATATTGCTTTAGGACTTGCTAGTACGGATATTAGAATAGAAGCTCCTATTCCAGGAAAGGCAGCTGTGGGAATAGAAGTTCCGAATAAGAGCCGAAGACCAGTAGTTTTTAGGGAAGTTTTGGATACTGATGCTTTTAATCAAATTGAAACGAAGATTCCATTTGCTATAGGGAAGGATATTTCAGGAAAACCGCTTGTTGTTAACTTAGAGAAAATGCCACATTTATTGATAGCAGGGGCAACAGGTTCTGGAAAAAGTGTTTGTATAAATACCTTGATTGCTAGTATATTATACAAATCATCTCCAGATGAAGTTAAGTTTATAATGATAGATCCTAAAGTTGTTGAGTTAAATGTTTATAATGGAATACCTCATTTACTAATTCCTGTAGTAACGAATCCAAAAAAAGCCGCAAATGCTCTTAACTGGGCAGTACAGGAAATGACTGAGCGATATCAAAAATTTGCTGATTTAGGAGTAAGGGATTTTTCAAGCTATAATGAAAAAATGGAGAAGAGCGAGAAATTACCGCAAATAATTGTTCTAATTGATGAATTAGCTGATTTGATGATGGTATCACCTGGAGATGTTGAGGATAGTATATGTAGGCTGGCTCAGATGGCAAGAGCTGCAGGGATACATCTTATAATAGCTACTCAAAGACCATCAGTTGATGTTATAACGGGGACAATAAAAGCTAATATACCATCAAGGATTGCCTTTGCAGTTTCATCTCAAACAGATTCTAGAACAATACTTGGATTCGGAGGAGCAGAAAAACTCTTAGGAAGAGGAGATATGCTGTATTTCCCAGTAGGAGAATCAAAGCCTATTAGGCTTCAAGGTTCATTTATTGCAGAAAATGAACTAAATGTGCTTTTGGAGTTTTTAAAGAATCAAAAGGTAGATGATACGAATCCTTATGCTGAGAAAATAGATGAAGCTATAAATAAAGAAACTATTTCTACAGATGGAGAGGATTATGATGAATTGTTGGATAAAGCAATTGATATAATATCAGAGCACGAACAGACTTCTATTTCATTTTTGCAAAGAAAATTGAAGGTAGGATATGCTAGAGCTGCTAGGATAATGGATCAACTCGAAGAAAAAGGTGCTGTAAGTGGTCATGAAGGAAGTAAACCACGAAAAGTACTTATAGATAGTGAACAAGAAATATAATATTAGATATGAGCTTGTTAAGTTGACGTTAACAAGCTCATTAATTTGAATTAGAATGGGAGATTTAATATGCATACGTATAGTTTAGATGAGGTTTTATTAAAAAAAGAATTTTTGCTAGTGGATGTTAGAAGTCCGGAAGAATATGAGGAAGATACAGTTCTCGGTGCTATAAATATGCCAATACTAGATAATGAAGAAAGAAAAGAAGTAGGATATTTGTATAAGCAGGTAGATCCATTTGTAGCGAAAAGAAAAGGCCTTGAGATAGCATCAAAGAAATTTCTAGATTACTTTGATTTTGTAATGGAAAATAAAGATAAGTATAAAAACGTGGTATTCTTTTGCTATAGAGGAGGGCTTAGAAGTCAAACTGTGGCCAAAACACTTAGCTTGATGGGGCTTAAAGTAGGTTATTTAAAAGGCGGATATAAAAATTATAGACAGCATGTACTTAGAGAATTGCCTAAGGCTACTAAAAAAATAGAATTACTTGGCTTACAGGGGCTTACAGGAGTAGGGAAGACTAAAATACTTTGTGGTCTTAAAGAACAAAACATACCTATTTTAGACTTGGAAAGATATGCTCAAAATAGTGGATCTGCATTTGGCAGTATAGTATATGCAAAGGGTTCATATATATCACAGAAAAAGTTTGAGTCAAATTTGTATGAGGCTATATTAAAGGGTGGAGAAACCACTTATTATGTTGAGTGTGAAAGTAAGAGAATTGGAAGAGTTGTTCAACCTGAGTATTTTTATAAAAAGCTGAAAATGGCTTCTAGAGTACTTATAGAAACTGAATTTTCTAATAGAGTACAAATCATCTATGATGATTATGTGCGTATTGGAGATGAAAAAAATCAGGAATTGTTATTAGGTGCAGTTAAAAGCTTAAATAAGCGATTAGGAAATAAGGTTGTTGATGAACTTTGTTCATATATTGAGAAGGATGAACAAGAAAAAATGATAGAAGTAATGTTAAGAGATTATTATGATCCTTTGTATATCCATTCTATAGAAGAGGATAGACCATTTATACATGAATTTAAATTCGATACAATAGCAGATGCTGTAGAACATCTTAAAGAGTATTGGTTAGAAAATCATAAGAGAGAGGAAGTTGTTGATGAAAGCAATTAGTTTTATTACGTTAGGGTGTTCTAAAAATACAGTAGACTCAGAGGTTATGATGTCTATTGCTAAAAATGCAGATTACAAAGTAACTACAAATCTTATAGAGGCAGATTATATAGTTATAAATACTTGTAGTTTTATAAATGATGCGAAAGAAGAGTC
>JAOAQY010000083.1 GCA_025210965.1 Tissierellales bacterium | reverse complement strand
TTTAATGGGAATAGCAGAAGCGGAATTGATAGAGGGTGTGAAATTAGGTGGAGTTGCAGCTTATTTAGGTGCAGCAGAAAAATCAGATGTGAATTTATTTATTTAAGAAATTAAAAAGCAGTGTGATTTTAGTACAAGTCACACTGCTTTTTATTGAATGTTAACTAATTACAACACTATTTTGAATTAGTTTTTTTATTTTTTGTTAAAATACATCAAGTGCCTTTTTCCATTCTAGCATAGCATTGTGATTAGGACTCACATCTTCAATAGATATAAGTGGTCTTAGTTTGCTAACAGCAGCCATTATTTTATCACAATAAACGATAGCTTTTTCTTTTTTTATTGTAGAGTGCCCATTTAGCTGTGCAAATAAAGATGCATTATTTATGAAAAATACAATTTCGTCCTCGTCATTGTATTTCTTTAGATGTTTTAAAATAGCTAGTAGCGCAGCATGATCAGAAATTAAAGGAATAACATAATCAATACTAAATTGCTTAGAATGTATTAATTCATCCTCCTCATTATAAATAGCATACTTTACTAAAATATCTTCACCCTCTATAAATCCAGGAACACTTTCAAAATAAATAGAAACCATAGAATACCTCCCTTGTATTATTTTTGTAGAATTTCTCGGTATTATTTTAAATTAACCGTAACCTATAGTATAATAAATCTATAGAATTGTAAAGTATCAAGTGAAATTTGACGAATAATAATAGTGAGAAGTCATCAAGTGGGAGGCTTAAGATTATGAAAAAAAACTTTTTATTGGTACTAATTATATTAGTATTAGTGGTTGTAACAGGTTGCAAAAAGCAAAATTTATTGGAAGAATACAACGAATTAGTAGATTTAGCGAATAGTGTGGAGAGCTATACATATACAGAGCAGACCAGTTATGGAGAAAATAATTTAGAAATGACAAAAACTGTATGGATTGCACCTAATAGAGTGAAGTCAACACTTACCTATGAAGAAAATTTAGATGATGAACTTACTACTTATATTGATTTAGATGAGAATAAATCATATTTGTACTATAAGAGCTTAAATACTGCTATGGTAACGCCGGTAGCGGATAGAACTTTGAAAGATTTTTTATTGCCATTTTCTCGAAAAAGTAATTTGGGAGATGTGTCTGAAGAGCAAATAAAATCTATAGAAGCTGACCAAGTGGGAGCTAAAAGTTGTCAAAAAGTGGTTGTTGAATGGAATGATGGCCAAAATGATTATAATTTATCTGTTTGGTATGAAGATGAAACTCATTTGCCAATTCAATATGAGCTTATTCGAGATGGAGCTATAGCAAAAAAAGGATTCTATGAAAATGTTGAGGTAGATGAATTTAATGAAGATTTGTTTGAGTTACCCAAAGACACTACAATACAAGGTTTAGGTATTTCTAAATAATATTGAAACCCTTTACATAAAAGGGTATAATGGAAGGTAGAATAAATACGAGAGGAGTTTATAGAATGAAAAAACTTGAATTAGAATTGAAAAATGAAACAGGATTACATGCTCGTCCAGCAAGCTTGTTTGTTAAAACTGCATCAGACTATGTTTGTGATGTTAAATTGACTAAAGGAGAAAGAACTTGTGATGCTAAAAGTATAATGGGAGTTCTTAGCTTAGGAGCTATGAAAGGAGACTCTTTAGTTATAGAGACAGATGGAGCAGATGAACAAGAGGCACTAGAGGCACTAAAAAAACTTATTGAAAATAACTTTGGAGAATAAAAATAAAGTCCCTTATAGTAGGGGCTTTATTTTATAAACAAAGTTCATAGGAGCGGTGGATATGTATAAAATAAAAAAACAAATTTACTTATTATTCAGTATAATTTGCTTGCTGCTAATGATTGGAGGATGTAGCGCGAGTAGTCAAGAAGAAGTTTCGGCAAAGGGAGAGTTAGAAAATGAGATAACGCAGCAAGTTGTTGAAGAATTACCTAGAGTTGAAACGATTAAACTTAGTATTACTGGAGATATTATGTTTCATGGTACACAATTAAAAGCAGCAAAGAATAATCAAACTGGAAAATATGAATTTGCATCGGTTTTTGATAGAGTGAAACCTTACTTTGAAAATGCAGATTTAGCTTTAGCTAATTTCGAAACGGTGACGGCTGGTGAAGATCAAAAATATTCTGGATATCCTGTTTTTAATACTCCAGAAAATGTTTTGGATACGTTAAAAGATATTGGGATTGATGTTTTGACTACTGCAAATAATCATAATCTAGACAAAAGAAAGATAGGGCTAGTTAGAACAATAGATGAATTAGACAAAAGAGGGATTTCTCATACAGGAACATTTAAAGAGGGAGAGAAGAGTTTACTGATAAAAGAAGTGGATGGTATAAAATTAGGAATTATAGCATACACATATGGATGCAATGGTATGGAGCAAGTCCTAACAACTGAAGAATTAGATCAAATGGTGAATTTGATAGATGAAGATAAAATTAAACAAGAAATAGATGACTTAAAATCTGAAGAAGTTGACTATATATTGGCATTTATGCATTGGGGAAATGAGTATCAGCGAACTCAATCAAATCAGCAAACAGAACTTGCCGACAAACTTATAGATTGGGGGGTAGATGCAGTCATGGGAAGTCACCCTCATGTTATACAGCCTTCAAAAATTATAGAAAAAGATGGTGAAAAGAAATTTATAATATATTCTATGGGAAATTTTGTATCAAATCAGAGACGAGAAACTTTGAATGGTAGTTATGCAAAATATACAGAAGATGGTGTAATTGTAGAATTGACATTAGAAAAGAAATTTGATGAAAATAAAACTACTTTGAAAAAAATAGATTATACACCTACTTGGGTTCATAGATATAAAGAAAATGGGAAATATAAGTATGAGATAATTCCTATCAAAACTGGAGAAATTGAAAATTACCCGGAAAATATACAATCGAAATTGATTGATTCTTATAATCAGACTATAAAACAAATGCAAATAGATGCCTAATAGTATAAAATAATAAAACTGTCACTATATTGTAATAGAAATACTATTTTGAAAGAAAAAAAGATACGATATAATATAAGAGATCGCTCGATGTTAATTTAGCGAAATAGATTAAAGGAGTAAAGGCTATGGAGTATATCAAGGAATTACTAGTTAATATATCATTAAGAGATGTCATAGATGTTTTAGTTGTGGCCTATGTATTCTATAAATTATATAAACTTATAGAGGAAACTCGAGCGGAACAATTACTTAAAGGAATTGTTGTTCTTTTAATATTTACAAAAATTAGTGAAGTTTTGCATTTATATACTATAAATTTCATATTTGGAAAAACTATAGAGGTAGGACTTATAGCGCTACTGATAGTATTTCAGCCGGAATTAAGAAAAGGTTTAGAACGAATGGGTAGAACTAGATTCTTAGGAAAGAGTTTTGTGGAGATACAAAAAGAAGAACAAAGGCGTGTAATAGACGAAATAGTAGAAGCGATAGGCGCACTTTCAAGACAAAATATAGGAGCATTGATTGTATTAAAACAGAAAACGGGGCTAAATGATGTAATAGATACAGGTACCCATATTGATGGTAAGATATCTAGTGGATTACTTATAAATATATTTATTCCAAATACGCCACTTCATGATGGAGCGGTAGTGATAGAAGAGGATGAGATTAAAGCGGCAGGCTGTTTATTACCACTTACAGATAATAAAGATTTGAATAAAGATTTGGGGACAAGGCATAGGGCTGCTATTGGAATAACTGAAGATACAGATTGTGTTGTATTAGTAGTATCTGAAGAAACAGGTGCAATATCTTATGTAGAAAACGCTAAGATTGAAAGATACTTAGATCTGGATACATTAAGGAATTATTTGAAACAGCTTTACAACTATGAAGAGCAGGATAGGCTTAACCTTATAACGAAGTGGAGGAGTCGCAATGAAGCTTAAAAAAAATAATAACACGACAATTAAAATAATAGCGATTGTATTTGCGATTTTTTTGTGGGCATACGTTATGGGTGAAGTAAACCCTATGGTGAATAAGACATTTACCAATGTTAGAGTTCAATATGACTATTTAGAGCAGCTAAAAAACAAGAATCTTGTGCTTATGACACCAGAATCTTCAACTATAGATATACAAGTAAATGGGAGAAGAAATGATATTTTAAAACTTAAGAATTCTGATTTTGTTGCAAAAATAGATTTCAGAGGTTATGGTTCAGGGGAACAAAAAATCCCAGTCGAAGTCAGCTCAACATTTAGTAGCGATTTGATTGTAGATTATAATCCTAAACAGATACTTGTAAATATAGATAAAAAAATCGAAAGGCAATTACCGGTCAGTGTGAATTATATAAATGAAGTTCCATCTCCGTATTCGCTTGGAAAAGTAACATTGATGCCAAATAAAGTGTTGGTAAAAGGACCTAAGCTAATATTAGATGAGGTAAATAAGATCCAGGTCAATTTGGATTTAAGTGAAATGACAAGCGATGTAGAGGAAGTTCTTCCAATACAATTAATTGGCGAGGATGGTAAAGATGTAGATGGATTGACGAAAGATCCACAACTAGTTGCGATAAAGGCAGAGGTATTAAAAAACAAAAGAATTACAATTAAACCTAAAATAGAAGGAGAGCCTTTGGAAGGGTATAAGCTTATGAGTTTTTCTGCTATACCACAGACTGCATTGATTAGAGGACCAGAAAAAGAAGTTGATTTGTTGAAGCAAGTCTACACAGAGCCAGTAGATATAAGCTATGCACAAGAAGATATAATGACGGAATCATTGCTTGATCTTCCAAGTGATGTAGAACTTATAGAACCAGAAACTATACAGATAAAAGCGCATATTGAAGCGATAATTGAGAAAAAACTAGAAATACAGAGTAGTGAAATTTTACTAGAGTCAGATTTAGCTGGTAAGATTGTAGATTTTGAAAAATCACCTAAAGTGTATGAAGTAATCATAAGAGGACCAAAAGAAGTTATTGAAAACATTGAATTAGAAGATTTGAATCCAAAGATTAAGCAAGATGAACTAATCACTGGGCTAAATAAAGTGAGATTGTATATTGATTTACCATCTGAAATAAAGTATTTAGATCAGGGAAAATTATTTGATTTATATATTAAAGAAAATGAGTAAAACTAGGAGTGAATTTTAGTGAGAAAAGATCTTCAAGTTATATTAGATTCAACATATGATGGCATGATAGCAGTGGATAAAGAGGGTATAATTACCCTCTTTAATACTGCAGCAGAAAGACTTACAGGTATTGATAGAAAAGAAGCTATTGGAAAAAAAGTTGCTGAAGTAGTAGTAAATACTAGGCTGATGTATATATTAAATACAGGTGAGTATGAGCTAAATAGAAAACAGGATTTGGGAAATAATAAAATTATTACAAATAGAATGCCAGTAAAAGATGACCAAGGTGTAATAATAGGTGCTGTAGCAGTATTTAGAGATATAACAGATATGATAAACTGGAAATCAGAGATAGTAGATTTAAAGGAAATGCAGAGTATGCTAGAGGCTATATTGTATGCTACTCAAGATGCTATATCCGTAGTTGATCAAAATGGAGTAAACGTTATGATAAATCCGGCGTATACAAGACTTACAGGGCTTAGAGAGCGAGATATAATAGGAAAACCAGCAACTGCAGATATAGTTGAGGGTGACAGTATTCATATGAAAGTACTAGAGACGAAAAAGCCTGTGAAAAACAGAAAACTAAAGGTTGGAATAAATAAAAAGGATGTGCTAGCAACAGCGGCACCAATAATGGTAGATGGAGAGTTGCGCGGTAGTGTAGGTGTATTAAGCGATTTATCTAAACTGATTAAGATAAGTGAAGAATTGAAAGATGCCCAGAGGATTATAAGAAAATTGGAGGCTAGATATACATTTGATGATATAGTAGGTGAAAATTTACTTATGAAGGATGCAATTGAAAAAGCTCAGAAAGCTTCAGAACTTCCGGTAACAGTTATATTGAGAGGTGAAAGTGGTACTGGAAAAGAAATATTTGCTCATGCCATCCACAACAGTAGCGATCGTAGATTTAATCAATTTGTCAGAGTGAACTGTGCAGCTATAACTGAAAGTATACTTGAAAGTGAACTCTTTGGATATGTAGAAGGGGCATTTACTGGTGCAAAAAAAGGTGGGAGAAAGGGTCTTTTTGAGCAAGCAAATGGTGGAACTATATTTTTAGATGAAATTGGAGACATATCTGCAAGTACTCAAGTGAAACTTTTAAGAGTATTGCAGGAGAAAGAAGTCGTTAGAGTTGGTAGTGTAAAACCAATTCCAATAGATGTTAGGGTTATAACTGCAACAAATATGAATTTAGAAGAGGCTATAAATGATGGCACATTTAGAGAAGATTTGTACTATAGATTAAATGTATTCCCAATACATATACCACCTCTTAGAGCTCGAAAAGATGATTTAGAACTATTAGTTGAAAATGCTATTCGTAAATTCAATTTAGAGTATGGACGAAGTGTAAATGATATATCTGAATCGGCATTACAAGTACTAGAAAGGCATTCCTGGAATGGTAATGTTCGAGAATTGGAAAATGTTATTGGAAGATGCATAATAAATATGCAGTATCATGAAACTACCATAGAAATACGCCATTTACCCCACTTGTATGCTGAAATTGGAGGTATGGAAGAGAGCGAGAAATTGGAGAGACTAGAAGAAAGACCAACTAATTTAAAGCTTGCGTTAGAGGATGCAGAAAAATTATATATACAAAAAGTATTGAGAATATCAAAGCATAATAGAAAAAAGGCGGCAGAAGTGTTAGATATATCAATTAGAAGTTTGTATTATAAAATGAAAAAATATAATATACAGTGATTGACAGCTAAATGACAAACCGTGCAATAAAATGCATGGTTTTTTATTTTGTGCAAAATATTGCATGCAATATTTTGCACAAAATAAAACTGAACGAACTTACAATAACTAGAATAAATGTAAAAATAATAGGAAACCCATTTCACAAGAATCTCTAATTTCTAGTGTTTTGTACTGGGAAACGCAATTTATTTCGAAAAAAAACAGAGTAAAACACAAAAAAATTACAAATTGGCACGGAAAATGCTTATATAAATAGCGTAAATGTTTGGTAGCAGGTATTAATTATCGAAATACAAGAAGAGGTGACGACATGATTAAAAATTTTGGGGAAGTCATTGAGTTGGCAAAACAAAAAGGACCTAAGACTATATCTGTAGCAGTAGCACAAGATCCGGTTGTTTTAGCAGCTATAAAGGGAGCTCATGACTTAGGGATTGCTCATGCTATATTAGTTGGAGATAAAGACTTGATTGAAAAAGCAGCAAAAGAGGTTGATTTGGACTTATCTTCATTTGAAATTGAAGATGTAAAAGGATTAAAAGAAGCATCGGAAAGAGCTGTTGATTTGATTAGAGAAGGAAGAGCGCAGCTAGTTATGAAAGGCTTGGTTGATACATCTATTATACTAAAAGCAGTTTTGAGAAAAGAAGCTGAATTGAGAACTGGTAAAGTACTTAGTCATGTTGCTGTATTTGATTTAGAAAACTATCATAAAATATTATTTTTGACAGATGCTGCTATGAATATAGCACCTACTTTGGAACAGAAAAAGCAAATAATTGAAAACTGTATTGAAGTAGCTCATGGCATGGATATAAAAGAGCCAAAGGTTGCAGTTATTTGTGCTAAAGAGAAGGTAAATGAAAAAATGCCAGCTACAGTAGAAGCTAAAGCGTTAGAAGAAATGAATTTAAGTGGAGAGTTAAGTGGATGTATAGTTGGTGGACCATTTGCTTTAGATAATGCGATATCTGAAGAAGCAGCGAAACACAAAGGTATCGATCATAGCGTAGCGGGTGATGCTGATGTTCTAATGATGCCAGATATCGAAGCTGGAAATATACTATATAAATCGATGACTTATTTTGCTAAATCTAACAATGCAGGTGTGATAGTTGGGGCTAAAGTTCCTATTGTACTTACGTCTAGAGCGGATAGCGATGAAGCAAAATTAAATTCTATAGCATTAGGTGTTTTAACAGCTAAATAGAGGAGGATTTTTATGACAGATACAAAGAGATTACTTGTCATTAACCCAGGGTCAACATCGACTAAAATAGCGGTATTTGACAATGAAAAGAGTATTTTAGAAGAAACGCTAAGACACTCAGCAGAAGAAATTGGACAATTTGAAAAAATTTACGATCAATATGAATTTAGAAAAAATATAATTTTAGATACTTTGAATGAAAAAGGTATCAATGTAACTAAGCTTTCAGCAGTTATTGGTAGAGGCGGATTGCTAAAACCTTTAGAAGGTGGAACGTATGAAGTAAATGATGCGATACTTAAAGACTTAAAAGAAGGCGTATCAGGACAACACGCTTCGAATCTTGGCGGTATAATAGCTCATGAAATAGCAGATAAATTGAATATACCAGCGTATATAGTTGACCCTGTTGTAGTAGATGAAATGGATGAAGTAGCTAGAATATCAGGTATTCCTGAAATTCCAAGAAAGAGTTTGTTCCATGCTCTTAATCAGAAAGCGGTAGCTAGAAGAGCTGCTGAGGAAATGAAAATCGCTTACGAAGATGGTAACTTTATAGTTGCTCATATGGGTGGTGGAGTATCTGTAGGAGCTCACAAAAGAGGTAGAGTGGTAGATGTAAACAACGCTCTAGATGGTGAAGGTCCTTTTTCACCAGAGCGAGCAGGTGGACTTCCAGCAGGAGATCTTATGAGAATTTGTTATAGTGGCAAGTACACTATAGATGATGTGAAAAAGAAACTTAAGGGAAATGGTGGATTAGTAGCATACTTGAATACCAATGATGCTCGAGAAGTTTCGGAGAGAGCGCAAAATGGAGATGAAAAAGCTAATTTAATTTATCGAGCAATGGCTTATCAAGTTGGTAAGGAGATAGGGGCATGTGCAGCAGCACTAAAAGGTGATGTTGATGCTATTATCTTGACTGGTGGAATAGCCTATGACAAAGAGTTTACTTCGTGGATTAAAGACCATGTAGGATTTATCTCACAGGTAATAATTTATGGTGGAGAAGATGAAATGAGTGCATTAGCAGAAGGTGGACTTCGAGTTTTACGCTCAGAAGAGAAACCTAAGTGTTATGAATAGGAGTGTTTGATATGCTAAAGGATAAACGCATTAGAATTATCACTGGACATTATGGTAGTGGTAAAACAGAGTTTGCAGTTAATTACGCATTGAAGCTTTCAGAAGAAGGCAAAAAAACAGCTATAGCTGATTTGGATGTTGTAAATGCATATTTTAGAAGTAGAGAAAAGCATGAACTTTTTGAGGAAAAAGGAATTGAAGTTATAAGCAGCTCAGTAGATGCGCCTGCAGTAGATGTACCTGCGATTTCTGCGGCAGTTGATAAGCCGTTTCAAGATGAAAGTTATAATTTTGTTATGGATATTGGTGGAGATCCTATAGGTGCACGTGTTTTAGGAAGATATAAAAGCTATCTTGAAAAAGATAACTATGATTTATTTTGTGTGATAAACGCAAATAGACCAGAAACTAGTACGGTTGAAAAAACTATCGAATACTTAAAAAATATAGAAGGCGTAGCTAGAGCTAAAGTCACAGGACTTGTTAACAATACTCATCTTATAAAGGAAACTACAGTAGAAGACATATTGAAAGGACAGAGATTAGTTAAAGCTGTTTCTGAAAAATTAGATATTCCTATTCGCTATGTTTCAGTTTTAAGAGAAGTAGCTACAAATCTTCCAGAAGATTTAGAAGGTGAAATATTTCCAATTGATCTCATAATGAGAGAAGATTGGATGGACGTATAATTCGTATATATTTTAAGGAGGTGTAGGTTATGGCAAAAGCTAGAGGTAAAGTGGAATTTAATCAAGATGGATGTAAGGGATGTGGATTGTGTGTTAATGCATGTCCAGTAGGAATCATTGCATTGGATGAAGAAAAAATCAATGCGAAAGGATACCACCCAGCAGCAATTAAAGAAATGGATAAATGTATCGCATGTACTAATTGTGCTACTATGTGTCCTGATACTGTAATTACAATCACAAGAATCACAGAAGAATAAGAGGAGGGATTCAAATGGCGAAAGTATTAATGAAAGGTAATGAAGCCATTGGAGCAGCTGCTATTGCTGCTGGATGTAAATATTTCTTTGGATATCCTATTACACCACAAAGTGAGTGTCCAGAATATATGGCTAGAGAATTACCAAAAGTTGGAGGATGTTTTTTACAAGCAGAAAGTGAAGTTGCTGCAATAAACATGGTTTATGGAGCTGCAGGAGCAGGTGCAAGAGTTATGACATCGTCATCATCTCCAGGAATCGCATTAAAACAAGAAGGTATTTCATATATAGCGGGGGCAGAGCTTCCTTGCGTAATAGTTAATATAATGAGAGGTGGACCTGGTTTAGGTAGTATTCAACCATCTCAAACAGATTATTTCCAATCTACTCGTGGTGGTGGTAATGGTGATTATAGAATGCCAGTATTAGCACCAGCGAATGTTCAAGAATTAGTTGACTTAATTCAAGAAGGCTTTGATATAGCAGACCAATACAGAACTCCAGTTATGGTTGTTGGTGACGGTATGTTAGGACAAATGATGGAACCAGTTGAGTTCAAAGAAATGGTAAAAAGAGATTTACCAGAAAAAGATTGGGCAACAACAGGAACAGGCGGAAAAAGAAAGAAAAATATCGCTAACTCATTGTTCATTGATCCAGAAGAATTAGAGAAACATAATGAGCATTTAATAGCAAAATTTGCTGAAATCACAAAGAACGAAACTAAAGTTGAAGTAGTTGATATAGAAGATGCAGACATAGTAATCGCAGCTTATGGTTCAACAGCTCGTATTGCAAAAACTGCTATCGAAAAATGTAAAGAAGAAGGACTTAAAGTTGGTTTAATTCGTCCTATTACATTGTGGCCATTCCCAGAAGCTGCATTTGATAAGATTAATCCTGATTGCAAAGGTATTTTGACAGTAGAAATGAATACTGGACAAATGATTGATGATGTCAAAATTGCATCAAAAGGAAGATGGGAAACAGGATTCTACGGTCGTTTTGGAGGAATGATTCCAACACCTGGAGATATAGCAGAAGAAGTTAAGAAAATGGCAGGAGGTGTCAAATAATGGCTGAAACAATTGCATTCAAAAAGACAAATGGTTTGACTGACGTACCTTTTCACTACTGCCCAGGATGTACACACGGTGTTGTACACAGATTGGTTGGAGAGGTTTTAGAAGAATTAGACGTATTGGGAGATACAATTGGTGTAGCACCAGTTGGATGTTCAGTATTTGCATATAATTATTTTAATTGCGACATGCACGAAGCAGCTCATGGTAGAGCACCAGCTGTTGCAACAGGAATTAAAAGAGTTCACCCTGATAAATTTGTATTTACTTATCAAGGTGATGGAGACTTAGCTTCAATTGGTACTGCGGAAGTAGTTCATGCAGCGCATAGAGGTGAAAAAATCTCTACAATTTTCATCAACAACGCTATTTACGGTATGACTGGTGGACAAATGGCACCAACTACTTTGATTGGACAAAAAGCTACAACAGCTCCTCTTGGAAGAACTGTAGAGCATAGTGGTCGTCCTATCAGAATGGCAGAAATGCTTGCTACAATTGATGGAGCAGTTTTTGTTGAGCGTGTATCAGTTAACACTCCTGCAAATGTTAGAAAAGCTAAAAAAGCTATCAAAAAATGTTTTGAAGCTCAAATTGCAGGTAAAGGATATGGTATTGTAGAAGTATTATCTACTTGTCCAACTAACTGGGGATTGACTCCAGTTGAGGCACTTAAATGGTTAGAAGAGAACATGATTCCATACTATCCATTAGGTAACCTTAGAGACCCAGAAAAGGAGGGAAGATAAGATGGATGCAAATTTAGTTATCGCAGGATTTGGTGGTCAAGGTGTTATGGCAATGGGTAAACTATTGACATATGCTGGAATGATTGAAAATAAAGAAGTTGCGTGGTTACCATCTTATGGACCAGAGATGAGAGGTGGAACAGCAAACTGTAACGTTGTAATCTCAGATAAGCCAGTTGCATCACCATTAGTAACAGATGCTACAGCTGCACTTGTAATGAACAAGCCATCTTTGGACAAATTTGAAGAAACAGTTATTAAAGGTGGACAATTATTTATAAATAGTTCTTTAATTGAACAAAAATCATCAAGAGACGATATAGAGGTATTCTACGTACCTGCTAATGAAATTGCAAATAAATTAGGAAATTCAAGAGTAGCAAACATGGTTATGCTAGGTGCATACTTAGAGAAGAACCATGCAGTAAAGGATGAAAGTATTTTAACTGCTTTTACAAAAGTTTTTGGAGAAGGAAAAGCAAAATTAATTCCAATCAATGAAAAAGCTCTTCAAGCAGGAGCAGAAGCAGTAAAATAATTTAAAAAAGTTAAACCTATCAAAGTATTACTACCCTAACACAGCACAAGGCCTCGAAAACCTTGTGCTTTTTTATCGTTAATTAATCAAATATTATGCAAAAATGGTATAATATAATAAAAGAATACTAAATTCATAGCATTAGGAGGAGTGACAATGAGCGAAATAAGATTAGATCCTATTACGAACAAAAAAGTGATTGTTGCACCAAAGCGTCATAAGAGACCTAGTGATTTTCAAAAAGAAATGTCATGTCCATTTTGTGAAGGTGGAGCAGTTGAGAAGAATGGAGTTATTTTATACGAAATATGCAATGAAAAAGGTTGGTGCTTGAGAGGAATAGAAAACAAATTTCCGATAGTTGAAAAAACACAAGCATTTATAAAAGAAGATGGACATTGGAGTAATTACGGAATCCATGAAATTCTCATTGAAACTAGAGAACATGATAAAAACTATTTTGAGATGAGAGAAGAAGATTTTAAAAAAATATTTGAAGTATATAAAAAACGCTATAGAGTACTAGGAAAAGATGATGAAATAAATTATGTTGCGATATTTAAAAATCATGGAAAAAACGCAGGGGCATCTCTTGTACACCCGCATTCGCATATTATAGCACTACCATTTATACCATGTAATATACTTGAAGAGCTAAATGGATGTGAAAATTATTATACAAAAAACCAAAAGTGCGTTTTTTGTGATATAATTGATGAAGTGATTGAAACAAAGCGCTTAAAAGTATTTGAAAATGACAGTATATTGGCCTATGTTCCCTTTGCGGGGATACAGCCATATGAATTAATCATATTGCCTAAAAAACATGAGTCACATTTTTACAATATTACAGATGAAGAGTTGGAAGATTTAACTAAAGCTGTAAATTGGAGTTTTAAGCGTATCAAAAATATACTTGGAGATGTTGACTTTAATTTGATGGTTTATACAGGACCTATAAATGAAGGTCATATGGATCATTTTCATTGGCATTTAAAGATTACGGTCAGATTGTCTTATTTATCAGGGCAGGAGAGTGATGCAATGATAAGAATGAGGACGACTTATCCAGAAGATATAGCAAAAAGTATTAGAGAAGCTGATCAATAGGAGGAAATATGGGTAGATTATTTGGAACAGATGGTGTTCGTGGAATAGCGAATAAAGATTTGACGGGACAATTAGCATATGAACTTGGACGTATAGGGTCGCATATTGTTACCAAAGGCAAGAAAAAAGCTAAAATCATAGTTGGAATGGATACTAGAAAATCAGGAGATTTACTAGAAAGTGCGCTTATTGCAGGAATATGTTCTGTAGGTGCAGATGCATATTCAGTGGGAATAGTTCCAACACCGGCGGTTGCTTATTTGACTAGAAAATATGAGGCAGATGCGGGAATCGTTATTTCAGCTTCGCACAATCCAGTTGAGTACAATGGGATAAAGTTTTTTAATTCAAAAGGATATAAACTGAGCGATGAAATAGAAGATGAAATAGAGTCGTATATATTGGCACAAAAAGATATAGATGTATATCCTGTTGGAGAATTTGTTGGTGAAAAAATTATTGTAAATGATGGGGTAGAGCAATATATAGAATATATAAAGCAGAGTATAGATGTAGATTTCAAGGGAATAAAGATAGCTGTTGATTGCGGAAATGGTGCAAATTATCAGGCTGCGCCTGAGCTTTTGAGAGAACTTGGAGCGGATATAGACGTTATATACAATGAACCTAATGGTCTTAATATAAATGTTGAATGTGGATCTACTAAACCAGAAAAAGTTCAAAACTTGGTTTTAGAAACAAAAGCTGATATTGGATTAGCATTTGATGGAGATGCCGATAGACTTATAGCAGTAGATGAAAAGGGAAATATAGTAGATGGAGATCATATACTTGCTATTTGCGGATTGCTTTTAAAAGAGCAAGGAAAATTGGAACATGGTAAAATAGTTGGAACAGTTATGAGTAACATGGGTCTTGAGATTTGTTTAAAAGAACATGGAATGGGATTAGTTACTACTCAGGTAGGGGATAGATATGTACTTGAAGAGATGACTAGAAGTGGTTATGTACTAGGTGGAGAACAATCCGGTCATATAATATTTTCTGATCATAATACAACAGGAGATGGTTTGTTAACTGCACTTCAACTAATTTCTGCTATAAAGAAAAAAGAAAAACCACTTTCTGAATTAGCAGATGTAATGACTGTGTATCCACAGGTACTTGTAAACGCGAAAGTTCAAGAAGGAAATAAACACAATTACCTAGAAGATCAAATCATACACGATGAGATAAAGCGCTTAGAATCTGAGTTTGATGGTAAGGGAAGAGTTCTAATACGTCCATCAGGTACAGAACCATTGGTTAGGGTTATGATAGAAGGCGAAGTTTATGGCGAGATCAAAGCGGCGGCAGATGCACTAGCTCATACTATAGAAGAGCGCTTAAGCTAAAGCAGAAAAGGAGAGCAGTATGACGAAGAAAAAGATAAGTGAATTATTTGAAGTTGTATTAGGAAAGAAGAGAAAAGAAATAGAAGAATATATAGCGGGGAATAGAGCTTTTTTGGAGAAATTCTTAAACAGCTGCAAGGAGTCACCAAAGCTATATGAGGATTATGAAGTTGATAAATTATTAATTAGATTGGAAAAACTTCAGGATATTGATATATATATTTCAGGAGTTCACGAGTACAGTCCAACTAAAGAAATAGATGAAGAGGTAGTTCTTAGAGTTATGACTAAAAATGAATTCATTGACTATATAATTGCATTTTTTGGACCTAATTATGAGATGAATAAAGAATGGAATATACTATATGCTCTAGAGCGTGAATTTTATAGAGAATACAGAGAAATGACCCAGTATGAGAGATAAAGCCTACTGGGCTTTTTTGTTTCAAATTGCAATAATAAAGTAATTTTTGTAGAAAAAAATCAAATAAGTTGTATTATATATTTATTTAGGGTAAAATGAAAACAGGCTTTATAAAAGCTTAATAATGTAATCGGAGGTGATTTATTTAGTGAATTCATATAATTTAATATGTAATTAAAGCGCCAGAGCATATGAATATATGCTGACGAGGGAGAGACTTATCGAAATTTTCGGCGGATGGTCTCAAGGCATATTCACTGCCTTAATAAAGACTCTACAAAACTTGAAAGTGATTTTGAGGACAAAGAGAGTCAGGTGAAAAGACGCGGTTACACGGAATAACTGGGTCTTGTTTTTGTGCATAAAATAATCGAAACGAAAGGAGCATCAATATGTGCGGAATAGTAGGATATATAGGAAATCAAAATGCAGTAGATGTATTAGTAAAAGGACTTGAAAAATTGGAATATAGAGGTTATGATTCAGCAGGAGTTGCAATAATTGATCACGGGAATTTGAAAGTTAGCAAGCATAAGGGAAGACTTACTATATTAGAAAATGAGGTAAAAAAAGAAGGACTTACAGGACATATAGGAATTGGTCATACTAGATGGGCAACACACGGAGAGCCATCTGATAGAAATTCACACCCACATCCAAATAATGATGAAAGTTTGGCGATTGTGCACAATGGTATAATTGAAAATTATATGGCTATAAAAGAGAGATTACAGGATAAAGGATATGTATTCAAATCGGAAACCGATACAGAAGTAATAGCTCATTTGATTGATTATTACTACGAAGAAAATTTGCGAGAAGCAGTTCAAAAAGCAGTGGCAGATTTGACTGGAGCATACGCTATTGGTGTAGTTCATAAAGATCACCCTGATCAATTGGTTGTAGTAAGAAAAGACAGTCCTTTAATAATAGGCATGGGTCATCAGGAAAACTTCATAGCATCCGATATACCGGCAGTTTTGAAATACACTAGAGATATTTATATATTAGAAGATGGCGATTTGGCTGTCGTTACTCAAAATGATATAAAGATGTACGATTTAAAGGGAGAACCAATTATAAAGAAAGTTTATCATGTTGATTGGGATATAGCAGCTGCTGAAAAAGGTGGATTTGACCACTTTATGATAAAAGAGATTCATGAACAACCAAAGGCTATACAGGATACTTATTCTCCAAGAATTACAGATGATGAAAAAATCGTATTAGATGATATCAAAATCACAAAAGAAGATTTAGAAAATATAGATCAAATTTATATAGTAGCGTGTGGAACAGCTTATTATGCAGGTTTAGTGGGTAAAAGTTTTATAGAAGAATTTGTAGATGTACCAGTTATAGCAGATGTGGGTTCAGAATTTAGATATAATAAATCCTTTATAAACGAGAAATCACTTATGATAGTTGTAAGTCAATCCGGAGAAACAGCCGATACACTAGCAGCGCTTAGACTTGCAAAAGAGAGAGGCGCACGAGTTATGGCTATAACAAATGTTGTTGGAAGTACTATAGCTAGAGAAGCAGATGATTTGCTTTACACCTGGGCAGGCCCGGAAATTGCAGTAGCTTCTACTAAAGCTTATACTACTCAAATCGTGGCGTTTGGTTTAGTAGCACTTGATATGGGTTATAAAAAGGGTAGTATCGATGACACTACTTATAAGGAAATGATAAAAGCTATAAAAAATTTGCCTAGACAAACTCAAGAAGTACTAGACTATGAGGAAGAGATTAAAAAGGTAGCAGAGTTAATATACGATACTACTCATGCATTTTATGTTGGAAGAGGTATAGATTACAATATAGCAAGAGAGGGTTCGCTAAAGCTAAAAGAGATTTCGTATATACATGCAGAAGCGATGGCCGCTGGGGAGCTAAAACACGGAACTATAGCTCTTATAGAGAGAGGAACTCCTGTAATAGCACTTGTAACAGAGCAAGCTCTATATGAGAAGGTTATAAGCAATATCAAAGAGGTAAAAGCAAGAGGTGCATTTGTTATAGCAATTGCACGCGAGGGAGATACTGAAATTGAAAAGACAGCAGATAAGGTAATATATATTCCTGATACGGCAAATGGATTCTCGGCAGTTTTAAGTGTAATGCCACTTCAACTACTTGCATATCACGTAGCCGTGATGAGGGAGTGTGATGTAGATAAGCCCAGAAACTTGGCGAAATCAGTTACTGTTGAGTAGGAAAAGTGTTTTGTGATGTAACATCCATAAATAATATTTTTTATAGTTGAAATTACATTGATATAAACTAGTAAAGACTAATAAAAACTCACCTTTAAATACAGTTTTTTGAACTGATTAAAGGTGAGTTTTTTATCTCATCGATAGATAGAGTCAATTCACAATAGATTTTAAAATTCTAATCATATTTTTGATTAATAATCCATATGTGATTAAATTTATCTGATATTACTGCATTTTTTGCTGGCATATCTGGGAAATCAGTAATTGGAGATATGACTTTACAACCCATGCTGACAATATTTTCAAAAAACGATTCTATATTTTCAACATATAGATTTAACCACATAGAGCTAGTAGAATCTTCAGATGGAGCGATAAGTCCGTAATCCTTATTTTCATTGAGAATATGAATTTCTGTGTTTCCAAGTTTTATCATTGCTTCGTTCATTTCTGTAACTTCATCTGTTATGGATAATATTTCTGCATTAAATAAATTACTATAATAACTAGCAGCTTCTTTTGCATCACTAACTACCATATTGATTTCTAATTTCACTTCATACCATTCCTTTCTTGTTTGATTTTAATTAATTTCATAGTGAAAAATTATTGTACGGTTATAGTTTTTTATGAAGAATTTAATTTTCAATTTTTAGCAAATAAAAGAACAATCTGTGGCTTGACAATACTGCACTAATTTATTTTTGTCAAGTACGACAGTTTCTTAAAATATAATAGACGAATATGTTGTTAGCGATGGAATTATTGTAGGGACTTATAGCAAAAGATAGCTAGTATGAAAAATGATTGATATTTAATGTTTAGGGCTTCTTTCAAATTTTAGTTAATGATAGATGAAATTTGGGAGAAGCTCTTAGTATCTGATATAATAAAAATACACAAGAAATATTCACAAAATAAGGAGGATTAAAGATGGAAATATATCTTTTAAGACATGCGAGACCAGATTTTTCAGTTCATGAAGATAGGATAAGGCCGCTTTCGAAAGAGGGAATGATTGAAGCTAAGAAGGCATGTGATTTTTTGGCAGGAGAGGGCATAGAAAGGATATATTCTAGTCCATATAAGAGAAGTGTGCAGACTATAGAGCCACTTGCTAGTGAATTAGGATTAGAAATAGTTCTCAAAGAAGATTTTAGAGAACGAAAGATATGTGATGAGTGGATTGAGGACTTTGAAGGTTTTTGTAGGAATCAATGGAATGATTTTGAATATAAATTGGAAGATGGAGAATCTCTAAATGAAGTGCAGGCTAGAAATATTGGAGAGCTAAAGAACATAGTAGAAAATGATGATGCAAATAAAATAGCCATAGGAACCCATGGAACGGCTCTTAGTACCATGTTAAATTCATTCAGTTCAGAGTTTGATTATAAGTTTTTCCAGAGTATAAAATCGAGGATGCCAGTAATAATATATATCAAAGTATCAGATAATATGGAACTTAAGGAGTGGAAAATTCTAGAGTATTGATTAATTCAATGTGAAACTAAAAGGTTGGTGGGAAATAATTAAGGATTAACTTATAAGTAAATAGTGGGTATAATTAATGTAAGTGGATAAATTATATAAGTTGAGGAATGGTATGGATTATTAAATATATAGAATGGGGGATAATTTGATGCTTATACAGGTTATAGATGAATCGGTGAGAGACGAAATGAAGGAGTTTTTGAAAGTCAAATGGGGATCTATGATTGTTGTATCAAAAGGCAAAGCACATAATTTAGAGGAGTTACCAGGGTTTGTAGTAATAGAAAATGAAAGAATTACAGGTGTGGTTACATATGATGTGGTGGATAAAGATTGTGAAATCATATCATTAGATAGTGTTATTGAAAATCGGGGACTAGGAAGCAAGTTGTTAGATAAAGTTATAGAGATAGCTAAAATAGTGGGTTGTGAGAGGGTTTGGCTAATGACGACAAATGACAATACAAAAGCAATGAGATTTTATCAAAAGAGGGGTTTTGATTTAGTTGGTTTTTACAAAGATGCTATGGTGAAAGCTAGAGAAATAAAACCGGAGATTCCTAAAATCGGATATGATGATATTCCCATAAAGCATGAATTAGAATTTGAAAAAATTATATAGAAATTGAAATTTTCAAAAAAAAATGATATAGTGAAGGTGAAGTATACGAGAAAAGAGTTGATGTTTGTGCATATAGAAGCTTTTTTGGAGACCATTAGAAATCAAGATGTAGAAATTAGAGATTTTTTGTTTCACGAAAAGAGAAAACAGCTTTCTTTTAGACTATTTGGTAGGAAAAATGGTGATGTGTTGGTGAGATTCTATGGCGTTAATTTATTGGATTTTCTAGATGAAGCTGAGGGTCAAAAGTCTTGGAATTTGAAAGAATTTCAAGTGCAACCGTTTTCTGATGATAGATTAGTTGTAGAAGCCACTCTTAGTGCACAGGCAGTAGAAAGAAAAATAGGATTTGTTGCCAGTAGATGGCATTATAGTTTGAAAAAATAAGGCTTGCATAATTGCGAGCCTTATTTTAGAATAGATATAGTTTAGGTGTTGGGATAAAGAAAGGGCGATGTAAATGGAAAGATACAAACAAGAATTTATTGAATTTATGGTTGAATGTGGAGTACTTACTTTTGGCGATTTTACTACAAAAAGTGGAAGAAAAACACCTTTTTTTATCAATACAGGCAATTATAAGAATGGCAGACAATTACAAAAACTAGGAGATTTTTATGCAAAAGCTATAAAAGAAAGGTTCAACGATGACTTTGATATATTGTTTGGACCAGCATATAAAGGAATTCCTCTTAGTGTAGCTACTACTATATCACTTAATAGTTTATACGATATGGAAATTGGATATTGTTCTAATAGGAAAGAAGTGAAAGACCATGGTGATAAGGGTATATTACTAGGACATAAAATAGAAGATGGCAGTAGAATAGTAATCATAGAAGATGTTACTACTGCAGGAACTTCAATATACGAAACTATGCCTATATTAGAATCACAAGGGAAAGTAGACGTTAAAGGACTTATGATTTCGGTTGATCGCATGGAAAGAGGTCAGGGCGAAAAATCAGCATTGGTGGAACTTAAGGAAAAATTCGATATGGAGACATATGCGATTGTAAGTATGGATGAGGTTATAGAATATTTATATGGCAGAGAGGTGCAGGGAAAAGTTTTAATTGATGATGAAATGAAATCTGCAATTGAAAAGTATTATGAGTTATGGGGAGCTAAATAGATAATTATAAATACACTTCAAGAGTTATTTTGAAGTGTATTTTTGCGTCAAATAAATTGTACTATTATGAAAATTTGAAATGTAGATTCAAGTAAATATTTATCAATAGATAGTTCTTGCATTAATTAGTAGTATGGTGTATAATAAACAGATTGCAGAATAACCTAAAGAAATTGTGTATATACTAAAATGAATTTGGAAATTGTTATTTTAGTTGTTGGGATTAGTGAATTTGCGAGTTTTTATAGAGATAGATAATAGAGGCTAAAGTTAGCTGTGCGAGATATGCAATTTCTTCGATAAAGTAGAGATAGGAGAAAAATATGAAATTTAATGAATTAGAATTGAGTGGCCCATTGGTGAAAGCAACGGTAGAAATGGGTTTTGAAGAGATGACAGAAATACAAGAGAGAGTAATACCTACACTTAGAGATGGTAGGGATTGTATAGGTCAATCTCAAACTGGAACTGGAAAAACTGCTGCGTTTTCAATTCCTATATTGGAACAATTAGATAAGGGGAGTAAAAAGACACAGGCGGTTATTATTTGTCCGACTAGAGAGTTATCAGTTCAAGTGTGTGATGAGATAAAGCGTCTTACTAAGTATATGAATGGTGTAAAAGTCGTTCCTGTTTATGGTGGAGAGCCTATTTTCAAACAGATAAATCAATTGAAAAGAGGAGCACAGATTGTTGTTGGAACACCTGGAAGACTTATAGACCACATAAAGAGAAAAACGGTTAGACTTGGTGATATCAAAACTGTAGTTTTAGATGAAGCGGATGAAATGTTAAAAATGGGATTTAGAGAAGATATTGAGTTTGTATTGGATGAAATAGATAGAAAAGTTCAAATTATGCTATTTTCAGCGACATTCCCAAAATCAATAATGGATATAGCTAAGCATTATCAAGAAGATCCAGAGGTTGTTAAGGTTAAAGCTAAGAGGATAACGTCAGATACAGTATTACAACAGTACAGCAGTGTTAAGCGAAAAGACAAGTATGATGCTATACAAAGATTTTTAAATACGTTAGCACCTAAAAGATGTATAGTATTTTGTAATACAAAGTCTAAAGTTGATGAATTAACAGAATTACTTCAAACTGATGGGTATAGAGTCGACAAAATTCATGGTGATTTGAAGCAAACACTTAGAATGAATGTTCTAAGAAGATTCAATGAAGGTCAGCTTAACATAATGGTTGGAACAGATGTAGCAGCTAGAGGTCTTGATATTCAAAATGTAGATTTAGTATTCAATTATGATTTACCAGATAAAGAAGATTATTATGTTCACAGAATTGGACGTAGTGGACGTGCAGGTAAAGCTGGTAGAGCTATAAGTTTAGTATCGCGTAGAGATTACCATATGCTTAGAATGATTGAGAAATATACAAGTGCTAAAGTAGAAAAAATAGCTATTCCAACAATCAATGAGGTTAATGATACTATATTGGATACTTTTGCTCAGAAGCTTGCAAAAGATATTGCTAAAGTTGATAGAGAAACTTACGAACCATTATTACAAAAATTGTATGATGAGGGATATGATAGTGAGACAATAGCACTTGCACTTATGGGTAGAACTATAACACTTCCAAGTGAGAAGAAACATGATATAAATGATCAAAGTAAACCAGTTAAAGGATCAAATGGTAGAAACGATAAGAGATCTTCTGGAAAACGTGGTGGTAAGAAGAGAGATAGAGGTTCTAAAAACCAAGATAGATTATTCTTTAACTTAGGAAAGAATGATGGCATTAAAGTTGGAGATCTTGTTGGAGCAATTGCTGGAGAAACTGGTGTATCTCCAAATCATATAGGCTCGATTGACTTATTCGATAAGTACGGTTTTGTTGATGTAGACAAAGAGTATTCTAAAAAAGTTCTTAAGAAACTGAACAAGAAACGTATTAAAGGAAAGAAAGTTGCTTTAGAACCAGCTAACTAGTAAATATACAATCTTATGGTATATTTGGCAAAATAAGATGATTCTTAATTTGATTAATAAAATATGCTATAAGATTGTTTTTTTGTAATTATTTATATAAAATAGTTGAGCAAAACATAAACCTCACTTATAATGAATTTATGGGAGAAAAGGTGATGAGTATGAAAAGACAGTCTATTAGACATAAATTTTTTATTTTTTTCATTGTAGTGAGTATACTCAGTGTTGTATTGGCTATGGAATATAGTTACTCTAGTACTTCACAGAGGGAGTATAATGAGTATGTTAGTTTAGCAATTAGGATGGATGGAATGATAGATCAGATGCGAATTAAATATTTTTTAGATCGAATAGAATCATTTAGTGATAGAGAATATTTAGAATCTAGTCAAAAGCTAATAAATACAGCAGAAAGTGAGATATTGAATAGATACACAGAAGAACTCCATGAGCAATTTGGCGAGTCAATAGTGGCAAAAGTTGAAGAATTAGAGCAGGATTTTAATTTTATTAAAAATCTATTTCAAAATGAATTATATAGAGATGATACAGTTGATGAAATTCAAATGTATTTTGATGCACTGGATGATTCTAATACTGAGGTAAAAAAAGAGATTATAATAGAAATTAGAGAACTGATTGATAAGACACAGATTATAATTGATTGGACATTGTTTTTACTTATATTTGTTTGTGTGGTATTTATTGCTACACTGAATAAAGAAATAATGAAACCTCTTAAATGGATGACGAAGCAATTAGAAAAACAATCCGAAATTGATGGGAAGTTCTATGAACCTATTAGCATAGATGTAAAAAATGAAATGGGATATTTTATAAATGCATATAATCAGCTTGCAAAGACCAATTTAGCAATGCATCAATTAAATGAAAAAATATATGCACAAAATAGTTTTGATGAAATCATG
>JAOAQY010000082.1 GCA_025210965.1 Tissierellales bacterium | reverse complement strand
TTCTAAGGTAGCTTTCGTAACGTCTTTTGATCCAAACGTATTTATTATTGAATCTATATATTGTTTCTTCTGATTAATCTCAACCAATTGCTTATCTAACTTAATTCGCTCATCCTTCAATATCTCATTTAGCCTACAGCAACCACTATCTTGAATAATTGTTTTTATCAACTTCAAACTCAAATTTAGCTCTTTGAGTATAATCACCATTTCCAATGCCTTAAGTGTACTATCACCATATATTCTATTTCCCGCTTTATCTCTCTTCACGTTTAATATTTCTATTTCTTCGTAATATCTGAGTGTTCTTAGAGATATTCCATAAATATTACTCACTTCTCTAATTCGCATATTTTCTCACCCCTATCATTCAAAATTAGAAGATCTTCTAATTCAAGTATACTAAATTACGTAGCGTCATTGTCAACTATATTCTTACCTACTAAAAAGTAAGTAATTTACAAACTAATACAAAATACTTTAAACTATTTTTAGTAAATTCATCTTGAAAGGAATGATTGTACATGATAAATGCAATAAAAAAGAGACGTAGTGTGAGAAAATTTTCTGAAAAAAAGGTCGAATTAGAAATTGTTTCTGAATTACTAAAATCTGCTATGCAGGCCCCTTCAGCTGGAAATCAACAACCATGGGAATTTGTTATAATTGATGACAAATCACAACTTGAAGCTCTATCAAATATGAGTCCTTATGCAAAATTTCTAAAAGATGCTCCGCTTGCAATAGTTGTTGTTGGAAATAAAAATAACATGAAATTCCCTGAAAATTGGGAGCAAGATTTAGGCGCAGCTACTCAAAATATATTACTCGAAGCTACCGAACATGATTTAGGTAGTACATGGCTAGGGGTACATCCACTAAGTGATAGAATTAATCATGTGAAAAATATAATAAATTGTCCTAAAAACATCAAGCCTTATTGCGTAATAGCTATTGGATATCCAGCTTCAACAGGTGCAAATCATTTTGTTGATAGATATGACAAAGAGCGTGTACATTATAACAAATATTAAAATTTTCGAATTAAAAAAACAGTTTTTTCAAACTGTTTTTTTAATTATTTAGAATCGTTTATAATAATATTATTTTTAATAGCATAATCTCTAGAAAATCTACAAAGTTCTCCTATTATAGGGACTAATTCCGAATATTTTTCCGATAAATTATACTGCACATTTAATGGTTTTTGACTAATTACAGTTCTCTTTAGCAATCCATTTTTTTCTAAGTTTCTAAGCTGTGTGGTCAAAACTTTCTCTGTAATTTCTGGCATTGATTTTAACAATAATGAAAATCTATTATCTCCATTTATTATATGCCACAATATCCTAAGCTTCCATTTTCCTCCAAGTAAGTCGAATGTCAATATTAACGAACAATTATACTCTTTTTTTAGCTCCGACATAATAAAATCCCCCAAACTTAATTTAAAATCACTATATATAATTATATCAAATTTTAAAGTTCTAATATCAAAAAAATCGAATTCCAAATCTCACATTATCAAAAATGAAATTCAGAATCCGATATATCAAATTAAATGTACAAGTTTTCTATAATTTTATAATTATTAGTCAACTCGAACGAATGTCTATCAAGATTTACTGTAATTCTATCTTGAATTCATCTCCTAATTTTTTTAGTTCTTGATTCATTCTTCCGCTACCCTGTGGCATTTTTCTTGAATACAAACTCAATTCAAGCGACTTAGCATCTTTTGAAAAGTTTGAGCTAAGAACATCTAAGCTTATCACCCCACCTTTTCTAGTTTCTCTTCCGCCATCAAATACAATTTCATTTCCTAAATCATCCATACCTTTGAGCACAAATCTAAAATCTCTATTTTCATTAATATTTGATCTCTCATAATACACCTTAGGACCCAATTCATTTAGTGTTATTTCTTTTATAATTACTCTACTTCCATCTTCGAGTGTAAATTCTCTAGCTATAACTAAATGTTTTGTATCTACTGACAAATTCTCGCCATTTGTCTCAAATGCAAATTTCCAATCTCCAGATATAGACTTTTCGCCTAACTCTATTTCGTTATATTCTATCTCTATTTTCACATTGCCATTGGTCTCTATATTTCCCATATCATAATTAGTTACCTCTTCAAATGTATTATCATCAACAGCCCATGCACTTCCTGACGAACCTGATTCTATTCTCTTTCCGTTCACACGTAAGCTAATATTGGATTCTAGTCCTGATTCGTCCATTTTTATATCGCTTAATATTCTATCTGTTACTATCAAATCGCTTCCATCAATTACTACACTTTGTAAATCTATAGTTATTCCATTATCCGTAACTTTCTTGTGTACAATAGTCTCATACGACTCTAAATCAGCCTCTATACCAAGCTTCATCGCAATATTTGATCCTATAGAATCTATAGCTGCTTTAACTTGACCATTAAGTGGCCCAAGAGTAACTCCGCCAATTATTATTGCAGCTGCCATAGCTATAGCAATTTTATTATTTCTAAGGCTCTTTTTACCTCTAACCGATTTATGAAATCTACTTTTGATAGCTCTCTTTTCTAAATCATTTAACTCTCGTCCTTCATATTCTGATAAATCTGTATTAGCATCGTTTAATAATTCATATATATCTTTACTCATATTAATCATCCTCTGCTTTCTGATAATTTTCTAATTTTCTTTTTTCCTCTAGAAATTCTATTGTAAATAACAGCACTACTCATAGCACATTCTTTGCTTATATCTTCTATGCTACTGCCATCTATATAGAGTTTCTTAAATATCATTTGGTCTTCATCCTTAAGGCAAGCCAAAAGTTTTTCAATCTCATCTTTCAATTCTTTTCTCAGTATATTTTCTGAAGTATTATCTTCAATCCCAATCACCAAGTCATCAATATTTTCATACTCTAAGTTTTTAAGATATTTCCGCTTATATTCTAAGCATTTAAAACGTGAAACACCCGCTAGCCAGTTTTTAAAACTTCCCTTTTCAATATCATAACTTTCAATGTGTTCCCAAATAGCTAGGAGTATATTATTTATGCACTCTCCCTGATCACTGCTAAATGAATATAGATGCTTTTGCACTATAGACTTTATCAGCCAGCCATAGCTTTCTATTACATAATCCATAGCCCTTTCATCCCTTCGAATAAGCAGCTTTATAAAATTTTCCTCATCAATTTTCAAAGTTCCCACCACCTCTTTTTTCACGAGCTCGCTATTAACTTCCCCTACACTATATACTTTGCATCTAATATGTAATTTCTATCAATAATTCTAAAAATAAAAACTATAGACAAATTAAATCG
>JAOAQY010000081.1 GCA_025210965.1 Tissierellales bacterium | reverse complement strand
TAGTGTAAACTATTACACTACCTCGATCATAATTCGGTACTTATTGATTTCATTTTATTTTATTACTCAAGCCTTAGTCTCATAACCGCCGTATCCGAATTTTCCCCTTTAAACCACTCCACTATTGATTGAGATCCCACTTGATCTTTGTTTGGTATAGTTATTTCTATTTCGTCATTTTCTAGCCACTTGAAATTTAGTATTTTAAAATTAAATGGAACAAAAGACTCTCCTAACTCTGATACCAATTCAACAGCATTTCCACTTTCTAAATCCACTACTATCAATTCATGTTTTACAGCCGCTTCGCCTTCATTTCTTTCAAACAAAAATGCAACCTTGTCTCTACGATATGATAGCAACATTTGCTTGTAATCACTATTATGTGACTCCGCTAGTACACCTACATCAAGTTTTTCTGATTTTACACTCCCATCTCCGATAGATATTATTACTCTAGCTTTATTTGTATTTACTATAACATTGTCCGGCTGCATATCCTCATTTTCATATCGAGCTATAAAATACCTATAATCATTGAAACTATTTATGTGCTCATAATTTGTTCTTTTTCCGATCATATTTTCATCTATATTATTAACAAAAAATTTCTCTAGTCCCATTGGATGTGTTTTGAAATATTCGCTTTTTTTATACAATTCTGCTGAGTTTAGTTTCTTCATGAAATCAGACTCATTTTGACTAGAATGGTATTCACTTCCAAATGCTATTGCCAATATTACAATCAAATATACAACCAGTACCCTAAAAGACTTATAAGATTCCTCTCTCTCCTGCTTCTCT
This sequence comes from Tissierellales bacterium, assembly GCA_025210965.1. Taxonomy (NCBI): domain Bacteria; kingdom Bacillati; phylum Bacillota; class Tissierellia; order Tissierellales; species Tissierellales bacterium. The sequence continues at coordinate 6,692 of JAOAQY010000081.1, read as the reverse complement.
TTTTTCTCTAATAGTTCTTTTTCACTTTCGCAATTATAATCTTTAAAATCTCTATTTTCTTCCATGACATACTTCCTCTCTGACATATTCTGAACTCTACGAAATGTTTTTCGTTAAATTATATCATAAGAAATAAATAAACTCAATTTCAATTTCGATTTCTATTACTCTATTAGGTCATACAATATAGAAAAAATCTATATTGTAAACTAAGCGTAATTAATTTTTCATTTCAACTCTAGTAATATAAAATTTCCAAAAAATAAAAGCCCTTACAAAATTATAACGCTCTAATTTTGTAAGGGCTTTTATTCTCTTTTAGCTTAAACAAATTTAAACTTTAAACTCAGATATATTCACTTTTAACTTCTTCTCGTAACACTCTCAGCAAGCACAACCATAGGATCTATTAGCGGAACTTTGTATGAGTTCTCATCTAAAACTATGCTTAGCTCAGTACATCCTGCCACTATCACCTCTGCGCCTAGCTCTATTAATTTATTGCCTGCTTCCATTAATAGCTCGACTGGTTTTCCCTCTGTCACTCCACTTTTTATTCCTTCACTTCCATATATAGCTTCCATGACATTGTTCTCTTGCATGTTTTCATCTAAATAAACAATTTCGTACCCTTCCATGTACCTATCAAATAAACCAGTTTTTATAGTACCTGTTGTTGCAAGTACTCCTATTTTACTAGCGCCTTCAAATCTTCTTCCTATAGTATTGCATGTTTCTTCAAGCGCATTTAATATTGGAAATGATACAGATTCAGCTACCTTGTCTATGAAGTAATGTGCAGTGATACATGGAATGCAGCCAACTTCGGCTCCTATTTTTTCTAGATTTTGAGCCGTCTCTACTAGTGCAGGAACAGGATCTGCCCCTTCGCCAAGTATCGCTTTTGTCCTATCTGGTATCTTAGCATTACTATCTATTACTACTCTATAATGATCTTGGTCACAAGAAACTTTTGTATTTTTTATAATCTTCATGTAAAAATCCATAGTAGCTTCTGGTCCCATACCGCCTATTATTCCTATGATCTTATCGTTCATACTCCTCAGCCTCACTTCCAAATTCATATATTATAAAATCGAACTACCACCCACAGGGGTTTTACGCCTTTAAAAATAAATCTATTTCTTCTTAATTCTAAATATCTTTCTCGCTATCTTCTTGAATACACCAGCATAAACCATGAGTCCTGGTTTCGGATCTGACCATGACCAAATCGCATAAGCTTTCGGTCTTCCAAACCAAGTTTTTATAACATGACCTAAAGTCAATTGCTTAGTTTTGATATATTCTCTCACAGCCAAGAAATCTTCATAACCATAAACAAATGTTATGCCTGTAGTTTCTTCCACAGTTTTAGGTGGAAGTGGATCTCCTGTGAGCTCTCTATAAGTTATATACGGCATATTAAGTCCAGCTTTTGCAACCATAGTATTTAAATTACTATATCTTACATTTATCTCTATCAAATAGAAATCACCTGTTACTTCATCCTTTTTAAATTCTATCTCGGCAAAACCTTTGAATGTAAGATATTCCAAAAATGGTGCACCAATCTCATATAACTCGGGAACATTTTTCTGCTGCGTAAATACAGATGCTCCAAAATTTATAGGAAATTGTCTGAGTTTTTGACAAGTCAGCCAGTGAGTCACCTTATTGTTTTGGTCTATATACGCATCAAATGTATGCATATGATCATCAAATCCTGGTATTATCCTTTGAACTACAACCTCTAACTTTGCGTCCTTTACTTTTGCAAGTGCCTCATCAAGTTCTTTTCTAGAATGAACTTTAAATATTTTTCTTCTAAATTTCGCCACAAACGCTGGTGAGTCTGCCGGCTTTATGATACAAGGATATTTTATTACATTTTCTATTTTTTCATAGAAATCATCATCTGTAATTCTAGCTGTTTCTGGTACTTTCATGCCATATGATTCAGCTATTTGATACAAACTATCCTTGTCCATAGCTTTAGTATAAATTCCTTTTTCAGTCTGTGAAATCAGATAATGCTCTTTCAATTCATCAAAGTTTTCATCTATTACTTCAACATATTGATCCGCACATGGAAATAACACGGGCTTTGCTTCTTGTTCTTTTGCATAATCTATTAGAGCTTTTATAAAAGCTTTTGTCTCTTTTTTATAATGCGGAACCATAAGCACTTCTTTGCAATGTTTAGATTTTAGTGCATATGCTCCATTTTTACTATACTCTGCTGCCACTGTTGTAACTCCGTAAGGCGCTAAGCATCTCATGACACTAAGTGCTATATAATAATTCGATCCTAGTATAACCGCTTTGTTCTTCATAACCGTACACCCTTCCTTTGGCTTTTTGCCATATGTAAGTAACCACCCTTCATTATAGCAGAAATATCTTGTTATTAAAACGGTAAAACCGTGTAAAAATCGCATCCATGAGAAATTCGTTCGCCGAAAAACTTGTAAAAGAATTTATTTTCTATAGGATAAATATCTAAATATATTTTTTGAATTCAAAATATTATAAATGAAAATCAATTTAATTGAGTTTTTAAGTGGTTTCATAATAATTTTGTGTATTTTTTGTATTTATTATAAAAATGTATTGACTTCATTTTCTCTCCATGCTATTATTGTCTTGTAAGTTGTAATCATTACAAAAGAACACGAATAATAATTTCAAAATAGGGTATCGGTTATTTGGTTTGAAATTTAATACTATAACAATAAAATTTTTAGGAGGACTTTATAATGGAAAGAACAGGACTAGTAACATTTGCAGGCAACCCAGTGACACTTAAAGGACAGGAAGTAAAAGTTGGAGAAAAAGCTCCAAACTTTGTAGCTATAAAACAAGATTTATCACCATATGATTTTCACAAAGAAACAGAAGGAAAAGTAGTTGTAATCAGTGCTGTACCATCTGTTGATACTGGAGTTTGCGAATTTCAAACAAACAAATTCAACGAAGAAGCTTCAAAATTATCTGAAGATGTTCAAATCGTAACTATCAGTGTTGATTTACCTTTTGCTCAAGGAAGATTCTGTGGAGCTCATGGTATTGAGAATATAGACGTAGTATCTGACTACAGGGATTTATCTTTTGGAGAAAATTATGGTTTCATTTTAAAAGAATTTAGACTTTTAGAACGTGGAATTGTAGTTATTGACAAAGATAAAAATATCTCTCACTTAGAATATGTTTCAGAAGTAACTGATCACGTGGATTATGACCAAGCTCTTGAAGCTGTTAAAAGAGCATTATAATAAAACCCCTGATATTTAAAATGGATATCCACTTAATTTCATCTACCTGAAATTAAGTGGATTTTTCCAACTCAAATTCGTCAATATTTATAGATAAGTTTTATAAATCAATTCTTTTGATAAATATTTTTTATAAAGGGTACATACTACTTGTTTAGTTATATATTTTGGAGGTGTATAACATGTCAGAAAAATTTAAAATCGGATGCGTTCGTCCTCAAAGCAGTACAGAACCTTCATCCGAAAGTCAAGAAACGTCTGTAATTCAAGAATCTAAATCAGAGAAAGGGGATAGTCAAAAAATGATTAAAGTCGGAAAACCAGCACCACAATTTACTGCAGCAGCATATCACAATGGAGAATTTGTAAATTTGAGCTTAGATGAATTTAGAGGAAAGTGGGTTGTACTATGCTTCTATCCTGGAGACTTCACCTTTGTTTGAGCCACTGAAGTGTCAGCAGTTGCTGCTAAATACGGTCAATTCAAAGATATCGATGCTGAAGTATTGTCTATAAGTGTAGACAGCGTATTTGTTCACAAAATGTGGAACGATAATGAGTTGTCAAAAATGACAGATGGCGGTGTAACATTCCCTATGTTATCTGACCAATCTGGAGCTATAGGAAGATTATATGGAGTTTATGATGATGAAGCAGGAGTCGAAATGAGAGGAAGATTCCTAATAGACCCTGATGGCATAGTTCAAGGCTATGAAGTACTTACACCACCGGTTGGAAGAGATGTAAATGAAACTCTAAGACAGCTAAAAGCCTTCCAATATGTACGCAATACTAAAGGTGCAGAAGCTACTCCTTCTGGATGGAAACCTGGAAAGAAAACTCTAAAACCAGGACCAAATCTAGTAGGTAATGTTTGGAAAGAGTGGAAACCTTCTGACGACGAATAATTTATAAAATTATAGTACCTAAACCTCAGGCATACTCCGAATAATTAGCAAAAAAATACCATGTAGTGGATTTTAAATATTATTTACTAAAATCCACTACATGGTATACTATTTTATCCTAAATTCAACCGTAAAAAATCGAAAGGTCTAAACTACTTTAGATAGCATGAGTATTTCAATTATGAACTATTTTACAGTATCTCTAACTGTTTCAATCAACTCTTTGTAGTAGCTCAAAAGCGTGTCAACAGGTTCTTTTGTAGTCATATCTACGCCCGCACTCTTTAGAGTATCTATAGCATTTTCAACATTTCCAGCCGCCAAGAATTCTCTATATTTTTCGACAGCTCCTTCTTCTCCCTTTATGATAGGGTCAACTAATTTGTAAGAAGCTGCTAACGATGTCGCATACTTATAAACGTAAAAATCCTCATAGAAATGATGTATTTGTTTCCATCCAGTCTCCATATCTTCACTCATCTCTAATTCCTTACCGTCATACTTTTTACTAAGCTTTGCCCAAATATCATTTAAAACATCTGCAGTCAATGGCTCTCCTGCTTCAACCTTTTCATAAAGTGTATTTTCAAATTCTGAAAACATAACTTGAGTAAAGAATGTACTGTTTATCCACTCTATTTGCTTTCCTAAATAATACAATTTTTCATCCTTACTCTCAGCATTTTTTATCATGTAATCATTTAGTAACAGTTCATTTCCAATAGATGCCACCTCTGCTGTAAATATCGGAATATCAGACTCCTGTGGATTTTGTTTTTTCTGAGTATAATAGTAATTCATGGCATGACCCATCTCATGAGCTAGCGTTGAGACAGAATCGTAATCTCCAACAAAGTTCATCAACACAATTGGTTTTTCATCTACTCCTGGCCCTGCAAATGCTCCTTGTTCTTTTCTTTCTCCAGGATATACATCTACCCATCTATTGTCTATACCCTTTGCAAAATCTCTTACATAGTCCTCACCTAACGGCTTCAAGGCCTTTTTCAATATTTCAACAGCTTCTTCATAAGTAAATGTTCTATCAAATGAATCTGAAAGTGGTCTAGCAGTATCTTGATACGTCATTTTATCTAAACCGAATTTTTCTTTCTTTATGTCATAATATTCTTGTACTAGCTTCAAATTATCATTTGTTGCTTGCAATAAATTGTCATAAACTGATTTTGGAATTTGTTCTAAATCCATCAGGTATTCCACTGTAGAACTGTATTCTCTAGCTTCTGCTTGAAATTTATTTGCTATTACCTTTGTACTGAGTGCTGTAGCAAATGCATTATTTAGTTTATCAGATGATTCATTTATAGCTTTAATCAATGCTGATATTTCAGCTTCATCATTTCGCTCCATCATCTCCATGGCCTCTTCTTTAGTTACAACCATTTCACTTCCATCTTCTAATACTACTGGAAGTGGATATTGATCTACTGCAACAAGTCTTTTGTAAATATCGTATGGAGTTTGATTCAATGCATCACTTAGCGACAATACCTCTTGAATAGCATTTTGTGCTTCAGTCATTTCTGAATCTTCTTGATCTAAGAAATTGTCATAATAACTTCTGTACTTGGAAATTCTATTATCATTCATTATTGCCCTTATTGTCTCTTCACTGAGCTCAGATATCTCTCCATCTGAATAACCAAAAGCTTCATCAAATTTTGACGCCAATTGATTTACCAAAAAGTTAAGCTCTATAGCCTCATTGCTCGTTTGATCTATACTTAGTTTACAAGATGCATACGTCTGTAATCTTGACATTCTCTTATACAATCTTTCTTGATCTAATGTCATCTTTACAACAGATTCTACATTATTTAAATTGCCCTCATATTTAGACATTGTCTTTAACTCTTTTTCTAGTGCACCTAACTCTGATTTAAAATCATCACTTGAGCTAAACAAACTCTCTAAATTCCATTTGTACTTTGCATCTGCCTCAGCTCTATTCGTTGCTTCAGCTGCAAAACTAACAAAACTAGAACTAATTATAGCTCCAACAAGTAATAATGATAACAACCTTTTTTTAATCACATTTTTCTTCATAAAATATTCGCGGTAACTCCGCTACCTCCCTTATATAATTAAATTTCCTATTTAGCAACATTTCATATCTCTATATTATATGAATAAAACTCTAAGTATCTTTGTAATATCTCAAAATATTGACGTCAATCTTTTGTAGATAACACAAAAGATTGATTTATATCTTTTGGAAAATAACACAAAAGATTGATTTATATCTTTTGGAAAGCAACACAAAAGATTGACTTATATCTTTTGAAAAACAACACAAAAGAAAGGTTTCTATTTGCTAAAAATTAAAGCAAAATCTCACTTTGCATACATCAGAATCTAACACAAAAAATATATTCTGATGTCAATATATGATAAAATAAATCATATGATACAACTAGAAAGGCAGGTCATTTTAATGACAAATATTCAAACAATAATAAATGAATTATCTCCACTTGATTATAAAAAT
>JAOAQY010000080.1 GCA_025210965.1 Tissierellales bacterium | reverse complement strand
TGTTCAAACCTTATGTTTGCTGAGAACAAATTTATATAAATCAAATTGAAAAATACAAAATTGATATTCAAAAAAGTCATAGCCTTTATTAGGGCTATGACTAATCTTTAAATATTAAATTTCAGAATATTTACACCAATTGCTTGACAGACTCTGATTTACTCTTCATAGCTTTTCTAGCTTCCTCTATTCCCGATAGATATTCTTCACGCTCCATTTTATGGAGAAGCTCGTCTTCTAGGGATTCTTTTTCATTTACTAGTTCTTGAAGTTTTACATAGTCGGTTGCATTTTCAATCATTTGTTCATCGAGTTTTGAGATTTTAGTTTCTAATTGGTCTATTTCATCGTATATTTTTTCAAATTCTAACTTCTCTTTGTATGAAAGTTTTGGTATAGAATTGTTTTTCGGTTTTTCTTTGTATGAATTTGATTTATCTGATTTTGATTCAGATTTTTTATTCTCATTGATCCAGAGATTTCTCTTTTGCATATAGTCATCGAAGTTTCCAGTATTTATCATTATTTTTTGGTCTTCTTCAAATGCGAATATTTTATTGCATATTTTATTTAGGAAATATCTATCATGAGAAACTGTTATGATAGCTCCATTAAAATCTTCTAAGTAATTTTCTAATACATTTAGAGTTTCTAAATCTAAATCATTTGTAGGCTCATCTAGTATGAGCACATTAGGGGCATCCATTAGTATTCTCAAAAGATAAAGTCTTCTCTTTTCGCCGCCCGATAATTTTTTTATATAAGACCATTGAAGGTCACTGTTAAACAAGAATTTTTCCATCATTTGAGATGCAGAGATTTTTATATTGTCAGCAGTTGTTATGAATTCAGCACCTTCTTTTATATATTCAATAGCTCGTAGATTTTCGTCCATATCTGCAGATTCCTGTGTGAAATAGCCTATTTTTACAGTCGTACCAGTGTCTACCTTGCCTTTGTCAGGAGATAAGTTTCCCGTTATCAAATTGAGTAGGGTTGATTTTCCTGCACCATTAGGACCGATGATACCTATTCTATCTTCTCTAGTGAGTATATAAGAGAAATCTTTTATTATATTTTTTTCACCGTAGGATTTACTTACATTTTCCCATTCTATGATTTTTCCGCCAAGTCTACTATGTGCTACTGATATGTCCATGCTTTCACTAGTTTGCTGACCATCTAGTGAATCAGATAGCTCCTCGAATCTTTGTATCCTAGCTTTCTGTTTTGTTGACCTAGCTAGAGCACCTTTTCGAATCCAAGCGAGCTCGCTTTTGTACAATTGTTTTTTCTTAGCTTGCATAGTTTGTTCCATAGTTTTTCGCTCTATTTTTTTCTCCAAGAACTCCGAGTAATTTCCAGTATAAGTATAAAGAGTTCCTAGGTCTAGTTCTATGGTTTTATTAACTACATGGTCTAAAAAATATCTATCATGGGTTACCATGAGTAGTGCACCTTTTCGGCTCTTTAAATAATCTTCTAGCCAAGTGATAGTTTCGTGATCCATATGGTTTGTAGGCTCGTCTAATATCAAAAGATCACAAGGAGTGATAAGCGCGCAAGCTAGTGCAACTCTTTTTCTAAGTCCACCAGATAACTGCTTCATTTTTAAGTCGAATTCAGAAATCCCAAGCTTAGTTAATATAGTTTTGACTGTGCTTTCTAGTTCCCAAGCATTAGATGAATCCATTTTTGAGCTTAGCGATATTAGTTTTTCTTGCAAGTCATCGCTTGGAGTTTTTTCCAATTTAGTAAGAGTGTATTCATAGTCTCGTATGATTGATATAACAGGATGATCCGCTCTAAATACTTGCTCTAATATAGTGCTTTCAGGGTTATACTCTGGGTTTTGAGGGAGGTACTCTATATTCATGCCATTTGTGAGTCTATATTCACCGTCATCTAATCCCTCTACACCTGCGATAATTCTTAGCAGGGTTGTTTTTCCAGTACCATTTACTCCTATAAGTCCGATTTTGTCATAATCGTTTACATGCAATGAAACTTCTGAGAAGAGCATCTTGTCGCCATAGTGTTTTGAAATGTTGTCTAAAGATAATATATTCATAAAAAGCCACCTTTTTAAAATAGTCTATAGTAAATTCATTTGTTATTCAGATAAAATCTCTGATAGAAACTATCATACCACAAATACTATATTTTGAGGAGTAGAACAAATGTGGATAGTGTTTAAAACGGAGCAGTAAAAAGTGTTAAATAAATTTAAGAAAAATACAAGGTTGAGTTCACTAAATTTTAATAAAACTTTGTTACCATATGTTCGATTATTGAAATTATGGGAGGGTTTGCTATGAACAAGAAGAGAATTGCACAAAGATTGGCGGCTATGACTCTAGCAGGTATGCTAGCGTTACAATTGGCGGCTCCAATGACTAGTTTTGCAGCCAAAGATAATCAGGTAAAAGTGGCTACTAGTATGACACAGCTAGTTAAAAATGAGGATTTAAAAGTAGGGCAGGTATACGAAGGATTCAAATTGGACAGACAAATTTTTTCAAAAGACTTAAATTCAAAGGTGAATTTATTTGTTCACGAAAAAAACGGTGGACAAGTAGTATATATACAAAGTAAAGACCAAAATAGATGGTTTGGAGCTACGTTTAGAACACCAACTGTAGACAATACAGGAGTCAATCACGTACTAGAACATACAGTGCTTGAAGGTTCTAAAAAGTACCCATCTGCGTCGAATTTCAAAGATATGGGCAAAAGATCAGTATCTACGTATATGAATGCGCTTACAGGCGCTGATCTTACTTATTACCCAGTTGCAAGTGAAAACGCTAAAGATTTTGATAACTTGATGAAAGTCTATTTAGATGCTGTATTTGCACCACTTGTAGTTGAGGACGAAAACTTATTGAAAAGAGAAGGCTGGAGATATGATTTGAATCCACAGACCGGCGAAATTGAATTCAACGGTATAGTATTTAATGAGATGAAAGGTGCTATGTCTGGTAGATATAAGGTCTTATTTACTGAGCTTAGTAGAGCGCTTTATCCAGATACAAAATACAGATTTAACTCTGGAGGAGATCCAGTTTCTATAGTGGATTTGACTCACGAGCACATAGCAGAAACTCACGATAAGTATTATACAGCGTCAAATGCTTGCCTAATGCTTTATGGCGATATGAATGTAGTAGAGAAATTAAAGTATATAAATGATCAATACTATAGCAAAATGGACAAAAAATCTCCAATAGAAGATTTAAAATCACAAAAAACATTTGATGGAGTTAAAAGAGTGGAGACTACTTATCCAGCATCGCCAGCCGAGACACAAGAGACTGACAGTATGCTCCTTTGGTCTCCTGTCATGCACGATACAACAGAAGCAGAACGTATGGGTCTTTTGATACTTAGTAGTCTTTTGGCAAAAGATGACAATACATTGCTTTATAAAAACACCGTAGAAGCAGGTATTGGAAAGAGTGTGGTTGCACAGCTAGACACAGGGACATATGAGCCTTCGATGTTTGTATTAGCCCAAGGTGCATCAAATAAGGATATGGACAAATTTGTAGCTGCAGTTGAAAAAACTCTAAAGCAAGTTGCAAAAGAAGGTTTTGACAAGGCTGAGCTAGAGTCTGTATTCAATCAGACTGAACTTGCTATAAAGGGTAGTCTATTGATATCAAATAAAGGTGAAGTGGCATTAGAGACTCTAAATACAAATTTTGTTACTTATGGAGATCCACTACTTTCATTTAGCAGCTCAGAAGTGTTAGATGAGATAAAAGACAAGGTGATAAATGATAAGTATTTGGAGAGTTTGATAGAAAAATACTTGATAGGAAACGATCATAGAGTAGAGATGGTATTTACTCCAGATGCGTCGTATATGGCAAAAATAAATGAGCAGCTAGATCAAAAGCTCAAAGAAAGATTAGACTCTATGGGTGAAGAAAAGCTAGCAGCGCTCAAAGAAGATATCGTAGAGTACAATAAGTGGCAAGCTCAAAAAACTCCACAAGAACACTTAGATGCGCTTCCAAAACTTACAGTAGAAGATTTAGATTTAGAAACGGATGATGTAAATATTGTGAAAGGTGAGCTAGATGGTTATACACTTCTCAAACATCCAGTTAATTCTGTAGGACTTACAGACCTTAATCTTTATTTTAATCTACAAAACTTGACCAAAGAAGAGTTAGCTTATTTGCCTATATTGACATCTGTGATGGTCAACTCTGATACGAAGGAATATACAAATAAAGAAATTGGAAATATGATTGCAAATTATTCTCTTGGAATAAACTTTTATGAGACTACATTTTCAAATTCAAAAGATAGTGAAAAATACTATCCATATTTTGTAGTTTCATCAACTTATGCATCGGAAAATGCAGACAAAATTACAGAACTTATGAAAGAGTATATGCTAAATGTTAAGCTTGACGATAAGGATATGGTTAAGCAAAAAGTGAGCGAGCTACTTGAAGCTAAAAAGCAGTCTATGCTCAGCAATCCAAATGCAGTAGTTGTATCAAAATATTCAGCAGCTATGACATCAGCAGGAAATTTAGAAGATTATATGAAATCTGAGAGTTATAGAGTGCTTAAAGAATTAAATGCTGATTTTGACTCTAAATACTCAGAGCTGGAAGAAAAATTGGTTACTATATATCAAAAATTATTTACAGCAGATGAACTTACCATATCGGTAGCTAGTGAAGAGAAAGATTTTGAAAAGAATGAAAAAGCTATCAGTGTTATGCTAAAAGATTTGAACAAAAAGGATATAAAAGATAGTGTTTGGGATTTCAAAGCTGAAAAGACTAAACTTGGACTTACTATTCCAGCGGAAGTTCAGTTTATGCAATTAGGATTTAATTTGAAAAATATAGGCGAGGAATTAAATGGATCAGACCTTGTATTTTCAAAATTAGTGAGTGATGGATATATGTATGAAAAGCTAAGATTGCAAGGCGGTGCATATGGCGGATATTTAGCAACATCTGCTAGTGGAAATGTGAGGTTTGGAACCTATAGAGATCCAAAACTTAAAGAGTCTGTAGATGTAATAAATGACCTCGTTAATGTATTAAAAGAATTCAAGCCTACTCAAGAACAGCTCGATGAAGCGATCATATCTATAGTGGGAAGAATAGATGCAGGTCAGGATTTGTTTACAGAAACTAAAGCAGAAAATGCAGAAATTTTATCAGAATACGATAGAAAAGATTTAGAAAAACTTAAAAAAGAAATACTAGAAACTACACCAAAAGACCTTGAAGGTTTCATAGCAAAAATGGAAAAAGGGCTTAAAGATAGCACGATAATAGTGGCTGGTTCAGAAACGAAAATCAACGAGAATAAGGATTTATTTGATGAGATTAGACCAATAGATGCATAGATATGCTAAGGGTTTGACTGGCAGAATGAGTTATCTAGAAACAAGAATGAAAGACACAATTTTTACAGATTGATAGTCGTTTCGCTAGTCCAGATAATGTATATATCAGCTATTTACGGAGCGTATAGTTATGCGGCTGGAGTTAGCTAAAAGAATCGTATGAAAAAACTAGCTATAATTGAAAAAGACATAGGCTTAAAAAAGCTATGTCTTTTTTGATTATGTACACACTTAGTTTGGACTACTGAAAGCTATATTATTTAGAGCCATTTTCTTTAATAGTATCCACTATTATCATAGTGCAAACAATTACTACAGCAGTTAGTATTGATAGAGAGGTTACTATTAGACCGATTTCATAAGCACCTGAACCTATCATAGTTCCAACATTTATACTTAAAAATTCTGCTAGCATGAAAGCTATTATTCCAACTGCTATTTTGCCTAAGGTTTTCATAACAACAACTTCCTTTCTTTGAAAATATGAGTTTTGTGAGTTTCATCAATTAGCTTCTGGATAGCAAATGCATATTGACTTCGCCTTTTGAGTAACACCACAGGTAAATGAAGGCGCTACTTTGCCGATGGAAATTGATGGATTTAGAGAATAAGAAGAATGCCCGTATTTTACAATCATAGAGGTATTATCTATACCATTAGGGCTATATAGATGAATCAATAGCGAACCATGCCTTGCAAATGAAGCAGTCTTATTTTTTGAAAGACCATCTACTAATTCAAAAATGCTTTTAGCTTTATTTTCGCCAGCACAATAAACTTCATAATTAATTTTGTGATTATCTGCATTGTATTGTCCTTCTAGAGGTTCATAAGTCACACTGAGGCTAGATTTACCATCTCGACAATCCAAATTGAAATCTTGATTCCAAGCTATACCTATTATGTCTTTATTTTTTACAATAGGTTCGCCTACCCATGTCCAACTGAATTTTCCTATAAACTTTTGCTGACCATTATATTCATAGTAGTCAGAGAGTTCTCCTGTAAGAATGAGTTTGGCGCTTATACTTTTCATTTCGTCATAAGTTCCTTTGAAATTTCTTATTGTTTGAATTTGCTCATTTGTATAGCCCTTTTTCATAAGTGCTTGATCTGAGAAATTATTCAATTTGCCATATTCTTTTTTAAAATCAATACTATTGATTTCAGTTATTTCATCTTCGTGGTACCCATACACCTGTAGCTCT
>JAOAQY010000079.1 GCA_025210965.1 Tissierellales bacterium | reverse complement strand
ATTCTGCTCCACATAAGTCTTCAGTTGAATTGTCTTTAAATATGAAGCGCCCAGTCCCCATAGTCAAATATCCCACTACCATGATGCAATTTGCCTTCCTTTTCAAGATTTCTAAGAGCATCTCTCATACGTATCACTATTTCTGGTTTTATATCCAATGTATGATGTGCAGGAAAAACCCTTTTAGATTCAAGAGAAGATAATATTTCTAGCGAATTCAAATATGCTTTTGGATCTGTAGAGGGATAGTATGCAAATAATGTGTCCTTATATACTAAATCTCCCGTAAATAAATACCCTTTTTCACCTTCGAAAAAACACATATGTCCTGGCGAATGCCCTGGTGTATGTATTACCTCTATTTTTCTATCTCCTATATCTATAACTTCGCCTCCTTTTAAAACTCTTGTAGGTTTTCCTTGAAAAAATTCATATGAATTCACATCGTATCCCTCTGGCGCATCACATCTATCCATAACCATATCTCTTATTATTTCAATCGAAAGTGGAAATTCTCCACTTAACCAACTAATTTCTTCTTCATGTGCACAAAAATCTGGAAAATATTTGTGCCCTCCAATGTGATCCCAGTGAATATGAGTTGCTATAGCTATTATAGGTTTATTTGTAAGTTTCTTTACTTCATCATATATATTTGATATTCCTAGTCCAGTATCTATAAGCAAACTGCTATTTTTACCATTTAATAAATAGCAGTGAGTCTCTTCCCAGTGACGATATTCACTAATAATATAAGTATCCTCATCAATTTTGTCTATAGTAAACCATTCATCCATTTCCTATTTCCTCCTAATAATTAATCTAAACACATTTTTCAAAAGAAATTCACTAATATTCTTTTTCTATAAAGCCTTCTAGTTCACCTATATAGGGTTCATCTTTCTGCGGTTCTCTTACATAATCCACAACCCGTTTTTCACAAGCTCCAAATTTCTTATAATTCGCCTGCGCCTCTGATAAGTTCACATGATTTGCTCCAGTATCGTAATATCCTTCATCATCGATATATCCATCATCTTGCCAAAAACACACAGGACATATCTCATAACCACTTCTCTTTTCATTCATTGTTTTATGACCACAGCAATCACAAACATATGTGCCCATTTTTTTCACCCCCTAAGAGTATCTCTATCAATAATATTAGCACATAATTTTTACAAATCTCTTATCATAATTCTTACATATTTCTTAAAAATAGAAAAAGCCATCACAATTGTGATAGCCTTAATTAATTATAATTAAAATTTCTACTATAGCTCAACTCTCTCAAAAAAACTTGGGTCTGCTGCTTCTTTCTCATATTGCTTTTCCAATACCTTATTTTCAAATACATTATCGAAACCATATTCTTCCCAGCCGTTGTCTTTCTGCCCAAACCAACAAATCTGATATGAACAATTTACCGTATCCATTACCACAGACTTTATAGTACCAAACCATTCATCGTAGCAATTCACACTCATACCTTCAGGATATTTAGCTAAAAATAACTCTTTAATATCTCTTTCTTCAAAAGTATTACTTTTTTCCATAAAACCTTTTATAGTTTGTAATCGAACCAATGAATTTCTCATAGCAAACGGCTCAAATTTTTGGAATGATGGAATAGCAATATGATTAGTTCCGCACAAATGTTTCTTTTCACTTTCGCAAGAAATCTCTTCGTAACAAAATTGTCCGTCTAGAGTCTCTATTAAGCAACCATTCCCATCTGAATCTGCCAAATAAAGGTTAATATTGTAGGCAATCGGCATCTTTTCGGCTAATGCTAACGCTTCTTTCACATTCTTACAATTCTCTAAAATACTTCTTATAACTGCCCAAAACTGAAGTCCTTTCACCTTTGGCGGGCGCATTCCGTCAATATTACTTACAGGGATACCACATGAAGACATAGAAACTGCAAGTCCACACTCATTAATCCCTTCCGTTCTTCCAAAAAGTGCCACACCTCCACCTATGTGAGCATACCTTCCCTTCGGTTTAGTATGACATAATCTCAAATCTTCTTGCTCTATACTAAACTCATAGTTTCTAATCAATCGAGTATGTCCATCATTCATCAATTCTCCTGAAACGACTAAACCTGAACATCTAGGCACTAAATAAGTCATCCAAGTAAATGCTAAATCTCTTACTGAAACACCACACTCCTTTGCATATCCCTCTAACTCCTCTGCTAAACCTGGACAATACATCTCATAAAGTTCTATGGCTTCATCTAGTTCTTTGTCACTAAAATACTCTGGTGATGGTATGACAGCCATCTGCCCTTTCGTAATTTTTGCTAACTGCTTTCCTATCTCCTCGTAACTACCCTCTAACTCAAGATAAGATACTCTTTGTTTTTCCATAAAATCAATCCTTTCTTCTTTTGAATTCATTTTATATCTATAAAGGTATTTTATCCTGTCATTTTCAGTTTTTATTTGTCCGATTTTTTTATTTTTCTAACCGGAATCCAAATCTCACTGTGATAATTAGAGTCGTGAATATTGTCTTTATCATAAATTTCTATATTGTACCCCGAATCAATCTCATATTCTTCATTTTCTGTAAGCCAGCTATTATAAATTCTAGCATTTAATGATTGTATAGCTT
>JAOAQY010000078.1 GCA_025210965.1 Tissierellales bacterium | reverse complement strand
CTTTTTTAGAAAAAGAGATAAATAAATGATATAGTGTTGTTGACATAAGTATTTGTCTATTATAAAATAACTCGGTAAGACTTAGTAGGAAATAGTTTCTAGCGGCGGGGAAACTTGTTTAAAAGTAAAAGAAGGAGAGTAACAGATGACATCATATATATTTGAATCAGAGCGATTGGGTTTTCGCATATGGAGAGAAACTGATCGTAAAATTTTTGCGGCGATAAATGCAGATAAGGAAACTATGAAGTATTTTCCAAGCACTATGACCAAAGATGCATCAAATGATTTAGTTGATAGATTTAAAGCACATATGGCAGCTAAGGGATTTGGTCCTTGGGCAGTAGAGATAAAAGAGACTGGTGAGTTTATTGGTTATATTGGTTTTTCGACAGCTGTATTTATAGCAGAATTCACTCCATGTGTTGAAATTGGTTGGAGATTGGATAAATCACAATGGCATAATGGCTATGCTACTGAGGGAGCACAAGCTTGCTTAAAATATGGATTTGAGAATTTGGGATTTGATGAGGTTTATTCATTTACAGCGGAACTAAATGAACCATCTGAAAATGTAATGAAACGATTGGGTATGAGTTATGTATGTAATTTTGACCATCCAAAGGTAGAGGATGGAAGCAAAATAAAGAATCATAAATTATACAAAATCACTAAACAAACTTGGAAAAAGATTAAAAAATAGGCTGATAAAAAATTAATTTGACATAATATAAACAATGCTTTACATTTGAAAATTCGAGGCGTATAATGAAGGCGAAAGTTGAAATACAACTTGAAATTTTATTATACGAGGAGATGGAAAAGGTGTTGAAAAAACAATTGTGGGGAAGCTCACTGTTGATGTTGGCGCTTATTGGAACTAGTGTTGGTGTATTAGCTAAAGGAGAGTATAATCAAGTAAAATATCAAAATGATTTAGATTGCATTAGAAATCTCACTGCATGCGAAGTTATGACGGGAATACGATTTGAATTGGATGATTTAAACGATAAGTCATATACGAATTTGAAAATTCAATCGCATGATATTTCAGCTAAAGAGGCACTACAAAATTTAATGACAAGATAATATATACAGAAATATAAGCCGCTATAATATGCGGCTTTTTGATATTTTTTAGATAGGGAGGAGAAAAAATGAGTGAAGAAAAAATTGATGTTTTGATTGAAAAAATAAAACTAGCAAAAAAGATAGTGGCGTTTACGGGAGCAGGAGTTTCAACAGAGAGTAATATACCCGATTTTAGGTCAGCGGATGGTCTCTACTCTGCTAAGCAAAATTATGGATATGCTCCTGAGACTATGCTTAGTCATAGTTTTTGGAAGCAAAATACTGTACTTTTTTATAAGTATTATTTCGAGCAGATGATATACAAAGATGCTGAGCCGAATTTTGCTCACAAGGGGCTGAGCTACCTAGAAGAATTAGGAAAATTGACTGCTATTGTAACTCAAAATATAGATGGATTACATCAAATGGCTGGATCAAAAAATGTATTTGAATTACATGGAAGTGTTCACAGGAATTATTGTATAAAATGTGGTGCGTTTTATGAATTAGAGAATATGAATAGAGATGAATTAGGTGTGCCTATATGTAGTAGTTGCAATGGGATAATAAAACCAGATGTTACGCTTTATGAAGAGGCACTTAAAGCCGAAGTTATGGATGGTGCTATAAAAGCGATTGAAGAAGCTGATATGCTTATTATAATCGGAACAAGTCTTGTGGTATATCCAGCAGCAGGGCTTATAAATTACTTTAGAGGAAATGATGTGGTTCTCATAAACAAAACACAAACGCCTTATGACCATAAAGCTGACTTGGTTATATCTCGTCCTGCTGGAGAAGTATTTAAAGAAGTTATGAATAAAATGACTTATTAAAATTCTATTCAATATAGTGCGAATATTATAAAATATAATAGCTAGGATATTGTTAGAGGGGTGGATAAGTTGAATTCAAATGATTTGAAACTTTTAGTAGATAGAAATAGACATTGGATAGAGAGAGGAAGTGTAGCAGATTATATTCCAGAGCTTAAAAATGCAAAAAAGGAAGCGCTAGGCATTTGTGCAATGGATTTAGAGGGGAACATATATAGTGCAGGTGATGTCAAAGAGCCCTTTACTATACAGAGTATATCAAAAGTTATTAATTTGATAGCACTTTTAGAAGATTGTCCTATAGAACAGGTTCTTTCTAAAATTAGTTTTGAACCGACGGCAGATGGATTTAATGATATAACTAGTTTGGAGACGAAAAATGAAAACAAGCCACTGAATCCGATGATAAATTCAGGCGCTATAGTTGTAGTTTCCATGCTAAAGGGAACGTGTGGAGATGAAAAATATCAAAGAGCTTTAGAATTGTTTAAGAAAATGAGTCATAATTACGACCTAACATATAACAAAGCTGTATATGAGTCGGAAAAGGCAACAGCTAGTCGCAATAGAGCGTTAGCGTATTATATGATGAGCACAGGTGTACTTGAAGGTGATGTAGAGGATATACTAGATGCTTATTTTAAGCTATGCTCGTTAGAGGTCAATTGTGAAGATTTGGCGAAAATAGGAGCGGTGCTGGCTAATGATGGTGTATCACCTATTACTGGTGAAATCATAACATCAAAGAAAATTGCAAAAACAGTCAAAGCGGTTATGGGTACATGTGGAATGTATGATGCATCTGGTGATGTAGCAGTGAGCGTTGGAATTCCATCTAAAAGTGGAGTTGGAGGCGGTATAATGAGCAGTGTCCCTAAGAAAATGGGGATTGGGATATTTGGTCCATCATTAGATAAAAAGGGAAATAGTATAGCTGGACTTGAATTATTATCTGAGGTTTCAGAAACTTTTGATTTGGGAATTTATTAAAAATGTTGACAGTTCGACTTTAGCGTGTTAAACTGTATAAAATATTATAAAACATTAAATTCTGTGAATGGAGATAGTAGTAGACGGTAGTGATCTATAGAGAGCCGATGTTGGTGGAAATTCGGTGATTGTGAGTTTGTGAATGGGTCCATGAGAAGCTAGATGAAATCAAGTAGAGAGTATTCGAAGCCGGGAGTTTCCCGTTATAGAAACAGGTTATCGATGTTAATCCGTAACTGTAAAGTAAAATGTAGAGTGGTACCGTGAAGATATAGACCTTTGCCTCTGCGCGATTTATGCGCGAGGTAAGGGTCTTTTTGTATTTTAAGGAGGTGAGTATGATGGTTTGAACAGAAAATGATGACTGGCACTGGAAATATTATTTGAAAATTAGAAGGAGAGATTATAATGAAATTAAGAGAACAAATTCAAACAGCATTACTCATCGCCATAGGACTTATGATGCACTATAGTGTGCCGGGGCTTATAGGAGGAATGAAATTCGATTTTATGCTCGCATTTATATTTATTGCAATACTTTTGAATCCAACAGTCAAAAATACAGTGCTTACCGCTGGTGTTGGTGGATTGCTAACAGCACTTACCACAACATTTCCAGGGGGACAAATTCCAAATATAATAGACAAAATAGTGACTTGTTTTGCCATTTATTTGTTGATTAAATTATTTAGCAAATTACCAGAAGCGATGTCAGTTGGAGTCATAAGTTTTATTGGTACGATTATAAGCGGAAGTGTTTTTTTAGGCTCAGCTTTAATTCTTGTTGGATTACCGGCTCCATTTGCAGCGTTGTTTATAAGTGTAGTAGTCCCAGCAGCTATTGGAAATGTATTTTTTACAACATTAGTTCATACAGCGTTAAAGAGGTCTATGAAGCATATTAGAGCGTGAAGACAAAATGTACAATGTTTTTTGATTGCATATGAGCTCTGAAATATTATTGATTCGAAAATAATGTAATCAAATGAAAATGATGGCTATAAAAAATATTTTACAGTCTCGTTAAAATTATGTATAAAAGAGTACAAGTCCTTGATTTTGTAGTAATATATAGTTATAAGCATTGTCTTAATTTAGCTATAATAAAGACTTTAGAGAAAGGATGAAATGACATGAAGAGACTGAAAACTATTTTGATTTGGTTTATGATTTTAGCTTTATTTGCGCCGATGAGTGTTTTTGCACAAGGACCGACAGCTAGGGAGGAAATGAGGGGGCTTTGGGTGGCATCAGTGCTAAACATAGATTATCCATCAAAATCAACTAGTGACCCAAATACACTTAAAGAAGAAGCAGTTTCAATATTAAATCAAGCAGAGAACATAGGCATTAATGCTATATTTTTACAAGTAAGACCAACAGCTGATGCGTTTTATCCTTCAAAATATTTTCCTTGGTCTAAGTATCTTACTGGAAAGCAAGGAGTAGCACCTGACAATTATTTTGATCCTTTGAATTTTTGGATTCAAGAAGGACATAAAAGAGGAATTGAAATTCATGCGTGGTTAAACCCATATAGAATAACTAAAAAGACAAAAGCTGAGAAAGATCACGATTGGGATTCGCTTAGTGCTGATAATCCAGCAAAAAAATACCCAAATCTTGTAGTGCAGCATACCGACGGAAATCTATACTTCAATCCAGGAGAGCCAGATGCTAGGAAGTTAATAATAGATGGAGCTATGGAGATTGTTGAAAATTATGATATAGATGGTATTCACTTTGATGATTATTTCTATCCAGGAAAAGATTTTGCGGATGAAAAGACATATGAGACATATGGAGCAGGATTTGCAAGTAAAGAGGACTGGAGACGAGAAAGTGTAAATACTCTTTTGAGAGATTTACAAAATTCTATAAAATCAGTTAAGCAAAATGTTAGATTTGGAATAAGTCCATTTGGTATTTGGAAAAACAAATCATCTGATGATTTGGGAAGTGACACTAGAGGATTGGAATCATATAGTGCTCACTATGCAGATTCTAGAGCTTGGGTAAAGGATGGATATATAGATTATATTACACCTCAAATTTACTGGAATATAGGTTATGAAATAGCTGATTACAAGAAACTTTTGAACTGGTGGGCAGATGTTGTTAGAGGAACTAATGTAGATTTGTATATTGGTCAAGCTGCTTATAGAACGGGAAATTCGAAACAATCGAGTCCTTGGTATGGAGCATCAGAGATAGAAAGGCAGCTTAATCTAAACGAGCAAAAGCCTGAAGTTAAGGGCAGCATATTTTACAATACTAGTGCAATGATGGAAAAACCTGAATTGGCAGCGCTGGTTCAGTCGTATTATCTTGGAGAGACGAGTGGAAAGTTTGCTGGAGAATTAAAGGTAGGAAGGCCTACTAAAGATTTGACTACTAGTTATGATACGTATTACTTAAATGGAGTATCGGATCCTAAATTGCCACTTTATCTAAACGGAGAATTGGTTACCAATAGATCAAAGCAAGGATATTTTGGTATACTTGTGAACCTAAATGTAGGACAAAATCAGTTTGTATTTACTCAATCTGGCAAATCGGCAGTTCGAAATATAACAAAAAGAGGGCCTTGGTCACCAACAGAAATGAGTAGAATAGGGATAAGCTCAAAAAATGTTTATCCAGCATCTCCAGTATACAAATCAACGGGAGACACGATAACGCTTAGTTGTACAGCACCTATAGGGGCGAATGTGAGTGTGAGCATAAATGGACAAACATTTAATATGAATCCTAGAACTACTCACCAAACTCCAGGAAAAACTTATGCAACTACTTATAGCTACAATTATGTACTTCCTAGTATTTCTGGAAATTCAAGAATGGTTAATTTGGGAAAACCAGTGTATAGAATGAATTATAATGGAATGAACGATTCAAAAACGGCATCTTCAGAGATCGGAGTTATAATGGAAAAAGCTCCGGTTTATGCAGAGGTCATAGTTGATGCAGCTGATACGTATAAACAGCCGCCTTCATCAAACGGGTCACTTTATCAGATTTATAAAGGCATGTATGATAGAGTTACAAAGATAGATGGTGATTACGTGAAATTATCATCAGGACTATGGACAAAGAGAAAGTTCGTAAAGATTGTTGAAGATTCAGTATTGAGAGCAAATAATGTATTAGGAGTATCATATGTAAAATCGAGTGGTGAGGATATAATATCTTTTAATCTTTTAAAACCAGCTATGGGGCTTGCGGGTTTTGATGGAGAAAAGATAACATTATCACTTGTTGAAACTCAATCAGACAAGGCTCCAACACTTCCAGTAGGAGCTATGGTAACTAGTATGGCAGGAGAACAAAATGGAGATGTGTTCAAGTATAGTTTTAATCTAAATCCCAATGAAAGATTAGGGGGCTACTATGTAGAAAAAACCAACACAGGTTTAAATTTGCATATAAAAAGATTGCCTAAAGCATCTCATAGCATAACGCCTTTAGCAGGTATTACGATAATGCTAGACCCTGGTCACGGAGGCAAGGATTCAGGTGCTATAGGACCTATGGGACTAGAATATAGCGAAAAGCATTTTAATTTAGAGGCGGCTAAAAGACTTAAAACAAAGCTAGAAAATTATGGCGCAAATGTTCTCATGACTAGAACAGATGATACTTATTTGTCGCTACCACAGAGACTTGAATTATCTAGAGCTAAAAAGCCAGATTTGTTTGTATCTATACATGCTGATAGCATGGCAGATAATGTAGATATATCAAAAATACATGGTTTTTCTATATATTATCATGAGGTTTTTGCAAAAGAGCCAGCTACTGAGATTTTAAGCCGTGCGGTAGGTGAGCTGAACAGAAAAGACAGAGGAATGCACGATAAATTGTTTTATGTAGTTAGAGGTACATGGGCTCCATCTATACTTTTTGAAAGTGGATTTATACCAAATCCAGATGAATTTGAATGGCTAACGGATAATAGCGCACAAGAAGAGTTTTCTGGAAAGATAGCAGAAGCTATAGTTGGTTATTTTTTGAAATAAGAAATTAAATAAAAGAGGCTAGAATTACTAAATCACTACAAAACTTAATTCATTTAATTCTTATCTGCAACATTTTGAATTCAAGTAGTATACTAGATATACGTATTGCAGAAAAAGAATTGTAATTATAAGTTTTTTAGTGTTCTAATTCTAGCCTGTTTTTTTATTTAAAAATTTTAAGTGTATGCCAAGTACCATTATTTGATGGCAATTTTTCTATGAGTATTTTAGGATTGTTTTCAGCTAAAACCATTATAGTAGGGCCGGCACCACTTAAAAAAACTGCTTTCGCTCCGTGCTTATACGCGGAATTTTTTATATCATTATAATGTGGCAATAAAGGTAATCTATAAGGTTCGTGAAGCTTATCTTGTGTAACTGATTTTAAGAGATCATACCTTTTATTTCCGAAAGCTAATATTAATTGAGCTAAATTAGATAAATTAAATACCGCATCCTTTACAGAAATACTTTTAGGAAGAGCATTTCGAGCAGCTTCGGTAGAAAGAGGATCATTTGGAACGAATGCTATCCAATTTAAGTCATTAGTATAAGGTATAGGTTGACATATAAGTTCCTTGTGTTCATAAGCAGAAGCCCAGAATCCACCATAAAAAGCTGGCACGATATTGTCGGGATGACCTTCTATAGAAACTGCTATTTTTAGCAGATTTTTTTCTGTAAATGGATGCTCTAAAAAGTTGTTAGCAGCTTTTACACCAGCAACTATACAAGCGGCGCTACTTCCAAGACCTCTAGAAATTGGAATTTCACAAGACATATCGATTTCAATTCCTGGAATAGACTCATTTGCTAGTTCGAAAACTTTTTTAAAAGAAGTATATACTAAATGATTTTCGTTTTGATATATCTCTGGACAACCAGTTATTTTCAAACCACTTTCAATTAAAGTGAATTTATAAGTGTTGAATAATGTAAGGGCAACACCGAGACAATCAAATCCAGGTCCTATGTTCGCACTTGTTGCGGGGACTTTTATATAAAACATCATATTTCCTCCTTGATAAATGCCTTTAACCCACTGCTCATATGTTCGATAGAACTTGAAGCATTGTGATGAGGTTTAAGATCAGATATGTTTTTTAAAGACCAAGGAATACTAGAGCCTGTTTTTGATTCTAAATTTTTCAAAAGGT
This sequence comes from Tissierellales bacterium, assembly GCA_025210965.1. Taxonomy (NCBI): domain Bacteria; kingdom Bacillati; phylum Bacillota; class Tissierellia; order Tissierellales; species Tissierellales bacterium. The sequence goes on along the minus strand of JAOAQY010000078.1, from coordinate 16,834 downwards.
CAAAAGCATTTAAATCTGATTCGCCGAATAGAGCGCTGTAAACAACAGGAGTAAATTTATATGGACTAGCAGTTGAGACTATTAATGTTTTTGTATCGTCATTTGTTTCTTTTACATAATCAGTGTAAACTTTACTTGCTACAGCAGTATGAGGATCGATTAAATAGTTGTATTTCTCATATACTCTCTTTATTTCTTTAGATGTCATATCATCATTTGCAAATCCACCATAAAAATCGCATAGGCGCTCAAAAGATTTTTGTGGTAGAGTATAACTCTTTTCGCTTTTTAAAGCGCTCATAAGGTCTGCTAACACATCTCTATCGCCATCTAACAATTCGTAGAGTAGTCTTTCAAGATTACTAGACAAAAGAATGTCCATAGATGGTGAACTTGTTTTGTAAAATGGACGATTTTGATCATAATGTCCAGTCTTGAAAAAGTCGTACAATACATTGTTTGAATTAGATGCACAAATGAGACGTTTTATAGGCAAACCTGAAAGTTTTGCATAGTATGCAGCTAGTATATTTCCAAAATTACCAGTTGGAACAGATACGTTTATAGGATCGCCCCATGAAATTTCATTAGCGCGTACTAATTCTGCATAAGAATAAATATAGTAGACTATTTGAGGAACTAATCTTCCTATATTTATAGAATTTGCAGAAGATAGAAATCTATTTTCATTTGCTAGTTCTGACTTGAATTCTTTATCTTCAAATAATCTTTTTACTTCGCTTTGAGCTTGGTCAAAGTTTCCATCTATAGCACAAACGTAAGTGTTTGGAGCTGATACAGCGATCATTTGTCTTTTTTGAATATCGCTTACTCCGTTTTGTGGATAAAATACTCCTATTTCAACACCTTCTACATTTTGAAATCCATATAAGGCAGCACTACCAGTATCGCCAGAAGTTGCAGTTAGTATAAGGGCCTTTTCTTTTACTCCATGCTTATCTAGAGCGGATTTTAAAAGATGAGGCAATATAGTTAGTGCCATGTCCTTAAATGCTGCTGTAGGACCATGGAATAATTCTAAGAAATAGCTATCACCAATTTTCTTTACATTTATTGGCGTGTGATCTTTAAATGATTTAGAATATGCATTGTGAATACATTTCTTTAAAGTTGATGAATCAAAATCACTCAAATAATGTTTCATTACTTCAAAGGCTACGTCTTCATAGCTTCCGTTTTTTATTATATCCCAATTTAAATCTACTTTATTGAAAGATTCTGAAACGAAGAGACCGCCATTGTCGGCGATTCCCTTTAATATAGCTTCAGAGGCAGTTAATTTTTCATCTGATGGTCTTGTACTCTTATAAAACATTTTGATACCTCCTAATTTCTTTGATTATTCTTGTTTTATTATAACCACTATGTTATAATGTTTTTCAACAAAAGACAAGTGTTTTTTGAGAAAAGACAAATGTTTTCGTGGAAGCGACAGAATAATCTGACAAATCAAGCTCTGCGAAAATAAAAAATGACAGGAGGTAAAGGCGATGCATGGTATTGGATTAATGGGATTTGGAGTAGTAGGAAGTGGTGTTTATGAAATGATGGAAAATAAAAAGGGGCCATTTTCGACCTATTTTACAGATGCCAAGATATTGAAAGTATTGGTCAGAGATTTAAAAAAAGCTAGAAAAAGCACTTGTTCGAAAGAAATGCTTACATGTGATGCGGATGATTTGCTTGAAGATTCAAATATCAAAACGCTAATCTTTGCAATGGGTGGTACAGATATTAGTGTAGAGTATATGAAAAGGGCAATAAAAAACGGGAAAAATATTATAACAGCAAACAAAGCTGCAGTAGCACCACATTTGAAGGAATTACTAGAACTTGCAAAGGAAAACAATGTAGCATTTTTTATAGAAGCAACTACTGGTGGAGGTATGCCAGTTATAGATCCCATAAAGCAGCAAGCGATGCTTGATGAAATCTATTCTATAAAGGGAATATTAAACGGTACTTGTAATTATATTTTGACAGAGTTATTCAAAGAACCTAGAGAATTTTCAGAGATACTAAAAACAGCGCAAGAGCTTGGTGTAGCAGAGGCAGACCCTAGTGATGATATAGGTGGAATGGACACTGCTAGAAAACTTGGTATATTGTCTTCTATTGCATATCATAAGGAAATTGTTATAAAAGAGGATGAGTTACGTGGAATAGAAACTATAGGGCTTCAAGATATACTTTATCTGAAGAGGAAGGGTTTCGTAGTAAAGATGATAGGGTGTTCTGTTAGGGAAAATGATAGATATGATTACATGGTATCACCGATGGTTTTAGAAAAGAATTCTAGAATGGGGCAAATTGATGGAGCTATGAACGGGGTTGTTATTGAAGGGAAATATATGGATTCTGTCGATTTTAAAGGACTTGGAGCAGGGCAAATGCCTACAGCAAATGCTGTAGTGAGCGATCTTATAAGAGTGTTGTCTGGTCAAAATGGATGGGATATTAAATTAAATCAAGAACATATAAAAAGAGACGAAAATTTGATAGAAAAAAAATATTACTTGAGAATAAGCGATGTTGATAAAACAAATTTGGACAATTGCTGTCTGGAACTTAAGAAATTTGGATTGGAAATTAGTGAGAAAAGTGAGAATAACATTTTCTATGAGACTAAAAAAATGAGTAGAAGTGAACTAAAAAAAATAGTCGCTGGTATTTCAAGTAGTAGATTAAAGGATGCGCAATCGATATTTTGGGCACCTATAGAAATTTAAAGGGGGGATTAGTGTGGAAAGCTGTATTGTACAGAAATATGGAGGAACGAGCGTTGGATCTATAGAGCGTATTCAAGCTGTGGCAGATAGAATAATAGAGACGAAGAGAGAAGCAAAAAATGTAGTAGTGGTGGTTTCCGCCATGGGAAAGACTACAGATGATTTGATTAATATGGCAAAGAGTATTCATGATAACCCTTCGAGTAGAGAATTGGATCAATTATTGTCTACAGGAGAACAAATTTCTATAGCTCTTTTGGCGATGGCGATAGAAGCGAAAGGAAGTAGAGCAATTTCACTTACTGGTGCTCAGTGCGGTATAGTAACGGATTTGGTGCATAAGAAAGCTAGGATAAATGAAATAAAAACCAATAGACTTGAAAAAGAGCTTGGTGAGGGTAAAGTAGTAATCGTAGCTGGATTTCAAGGGCTTAATGAGTATTCGGATGTAACGACTCTCGGCAGGGGTGGTTCGGATACTACAGCTGTAGCTCTTGCGGCAGTTCTAAAAGCAGATAGATGTGAAATATACACAGATGTGGATGGTGTATATACTGCCGATCCTAGAAAGGTTGAATCAGCAAGGCTTATACCAGAGATATCGTATGATGAAGTTTTAGAGTTAGCTAGTTTAGGGGCGCAGGTGCTTCATCCTAGATCTATAGAACTTGCGAGACGATATAAAGTACCTCTTAGTGTACTGTCTAGCTTTAAAAAATCAAAAGGGACAAAAATAGTGGAGGCGAAAAAGATGGAAAAAGTTGAAATAAGAGGTGTATCACTAGATGATGATATAGCGAAAATATCTATGCTAGAAGTGCCAGATAGACCAGGCATTGCTTTTAAGATTCTTTCAGAACTTGCAGAAAATCATATACATTTGGACATGATTCTACAAAATGTAAATAGAAATGGGGTAAATGACATTTCTTTTACAGTTCCAATGGATGATTTTCAGGAGGCAGTGACGCTTTGTCAGAAGCTCGCGTTTGAGATAGGAGCGCAGAAAGTCGTTTATGACCAAGGGGTAGCAAAAGTGTCCATAGTTGGTACTGGAATTGGTACTCATGCTGAAATTGCATCGAAATATTTTCAAACACTATATAATTTAGGTATAAACATTCAAATGATTAGTACATCTGAAATAAAGTTGTCTAGCATAATAGATGGAACATGTGGAGAAGAGGCATTAGCAGCGCTACATGATGCATTTGAGCTTTAAAAGTGTCTAATTTGTCTAAAGTGTCTAAAAAGATGTACAAAAACTAAAAGTTGTACAAAGTAATTGTCTAAAGCGTCCAAGTGTCTAAGTGTCCAAAGTGTACAAATTTATAATTTGGTGACAAAGATATTTGGATACTTTTTTTGAGAATATTTTATTTTGAAAAAAATTTGTCAAACAAATGGCTTGAAATAGCGAATTGGCAAAAATATTATGAAAAAAATAGAAAAAATCTACTAAAAATAAAAAGTTGGCACAGGGATTGCAATAATATAGAGCATAAGAATTTCTGATCGGTTTATCTGACGGGAAATAGAGAAACAAACGAAACCGGCTATATGGAACCCCCCGAATTCCAATAGCTATGTTATACGTGAAGGTTGGAAATTCTAAAATCTTCAATCTATCAATCATCACAAACCTAAACAAACTTAAACAATAGCCAAAAACGAGTTATCCAAAGGATAGCTCGTTTTTACGTTCTAGTAAAAATAGTACAAACCCGAAATAATGTAAATAAAAAAGAAGAGCCTAGCTTGCGCTAGACTCTTCTTTTGCATTAGCTTTATAGCCATGACAAGAGACAACTGGCATAACAAACATAAATCCAACTCCTGGGCGCATGTTTATTATTTCTTCAAGTTTATCAACTAATTCTGAGCAAGTTTCATCATCGTGTACGACGCTCATTATAGTTCTATTGTATGGTTTATTTTCAGCCATTAATTTTCGAAGACTTGAGAATATTGGAAAATCTTCATCATGCTGCATAAGTGTTTTTCCCATTCCTTGACTATCTATAGTGGTAGCGCCTACGTGTAAATCATAGTATAGCTCCATTATCTCATCGTATAAATCAAGGTCGTTTAGTATTAAGAAAACCGCTTTAGTCATAGAAAAGCCTCCTTATAAATTAGCTTCGCCTGAGCGAATTATAGCTTTTTTTGTCAAAATTGGCCCTATAATCTCTGTAAGTATTGTAGTTGCGAGCAAAACTGTTAAAACTAGAACTGCAAGATCAGTACCAGCGAATTCATGTTGTACAGTTATGGCTAAACCTATGGCAACACCGACCTGAGAGATTAGTCCAAATCCAAGATTCTTAGTAACAACGCTAGGTGCTTTTGAAAGCTTGCCACCTAGAGCAGCGCCTAAAACTTTGCCTAGAACCCTAAATGTTAAGTATAAAACACCTACAAGTCCTATGTGAGGAATTAAAGATATATCCAATCTAGCACCTGCAAAAACAAAGAATGCTGCGATGATTGGTGGAGAGAAACTCTCTATTGATCTAAATACTTTGTTGGCACTAGAGCTCACATTTGCAATCATTATACCAAGAGACATACAAGCCAAAAGTGGTGATAAATGAAATGCTTGAGATAATCCAACTAATAAAACGATAATTCCAATTACAAAAGATAATAACTCTGTGTTATTTCTAGCTTTTTGCAATAGATAAGCTAAAATCACACCCAAAATTCCACCAGCAATTATAGAAAACACAATTTCCATTATTGGATGAATTAGAATTTTGTTTATAGTTACAACTTCATGATTTACAAAAACTTTTGCTACAGATGCTGCGATAGAATAAATCATCAAACAAACAGCATCATCAACTGCGACAACACCTAAAAGAGTGCTTGTAAGAGGACCTTTTGCCTTACATTCTTTTAATACCATAACAGTTGCAGCAGGAGCGGTTGCAGATGAAACTGCACCAAGAATCAAAGCAGTTTCTATTGGCTGTTTTAGCAAAAGCATTATACTAGTAACTAGTGTGAATGCGCCAAGTGATTCGCAAACTGCAATTATCAAAATTGATTTTCCCATTTTTTTAAGCACTTTAATATTTAGCTCGCTACCTATATTAAATGCAATTATTCCAAGTGCAAAGTCACTTATAAATGCGAAGTTCTCTAAATTGTCTCCATTGACAATCTTAAAACCAGATACGCCTAATATAAGACCTGCAATAATATAGCCCGGAACGGATGGGATATTAAACCGAATCATAAGCTTTCCGAGTAATATTCCAACTAACAAGCAAGTTCCAACAATTATAAATCCATTCAAACTAGTCACCCCTTTTTTTGAATACAGTACTACACGCACTCAAGTAGAGAGTGCAACAACGTATGATATTTTATTCCTAAATGCTAATAATGTAAAATCTAAAAAAAGCCCGTATAAAGCAATGAATAGACAAAATACTTGTTTTGATAGCAATATGTCCCTAAATCGTAGCCTAACGCGTTAATTCTTAAGAAATCGTTAGAATATATGAAAGACTAATAAATGTACAGCAGGGGGGGCAATATGTTAAAATATAGAAGAGATGATTTTTGATTTATAAATAAAGTATAAATGAAATCGGGGGTAATGGATGTGAATTTTACAGATGAGAAAAAACAAACATTAACAGAAGAACTTTACAAGGCAATTGTGGAAATCAGAGATATAGACGAGTGTGAAAAATTTTTAATTGATTTATGCACTGAAAAAGAAATAGAATCACTAGCACAAAGATTATACGTTGCTAAATTACTTAGAGAAGATGTTACATATAGTGAAATAGAGAAGGAAACAAAGGCAAGTACTGTTACTATAAGTAGAGTAAGCAAAGCGCTCAAAAGTGGTAGAGAGGGCTATAAAACAATATTAGATAGAATAGGTGAATAAAAAGTGGTTGAATTTTTAGAAGTATGTATTAGAGAACGTAATTTAATATATGGAGTTGTGAGTAAAAAAGCGAAAAAAACCTTTCCAGAGTTTAATAAGATATCATTTAAACCATTTGAAAAAGGCAGTGATTATTTTATTCAGTTAGAGTATGTTTATGATAAAAAAGTAATTCATGAGAATCTTAGTGCTGATTTGGCAATAGACAAATTGAATGAATTTTTAGAGTTGGATTTTAGACAAGTAAATGTTTTTGCTAAAGATGCCGATTATCAGGCACTAATAAGTAAAAAGGGAAAAGTAAAGGTTTCTAAGAAAGCTCCAAGCCGAAAATTAGAGAATCTAAGCCACAATAAAGAAAAAAATTATTTGATAAGAGATGGTGAAAAATGCGATTTTTTAATCGAGTTAGGAGTTATGACATCGGAAGGTAAGGTTAAACCATCTAGATATAATAAATTTAGACAGATAAATAGATTTTTGGAGTTAGTTGAAGATGTAGTTTCTAATTTTGATTCGAATGAAAAAGTAAAGATAATAGATTTTGGATGTGGTAAATCATATCTTACATTTGCTTTGTATTATTATTTGGTAAATCTTAAATCATATGAAGTAGATATAATTGGACTTGACTTGAAGGAAGATGTCATAGATTTTTGCAATGACGTAGCACAAAAATTAAACTATGAGGGTTTGTTATTTAAGTATGGCAATATAAAAGATTATGAAATGAAGGGTAGCGTAGATTTGATAATTACTCTTCATGCATGTGATACAGCTACAGATGCAGCGCTTATAAAGGGTATTACTTGGGATGTGAAAAATATTTTGTCCGTTCCATGTTGTCAGCATGAATTTTTTCCTCAAATAAAACAGGAAAAATTGAATCCTCTTTTAAAACATGGTATTTTAAAGGAAAGAGTATCGGCACTTATGACGGATAGTTTAAGAGGTATGTACCTAGAAGCATTTGGATATGAGGTAAATATCATGGAATTTATTGATTTAGAACACACACCAAAGAATATACTTATAAAAGCAAAAAAAGTGAGCAAATTTGATGAAGCTATTTATAACTCTTGTTTGGAATACAAGTCATATTTCAATATTGAGCAGTCATTTTTAGCTGAAGGTTTAAAAAATCTAATTGATGAAAAGCAAAGTTAAAATTATATATAAGACTTAATGAAGGACTAAAAATGTCCTAGAAGTGATTGATTCATTTCTAGGACATTTTTTAGTTTTGAATATAGAGTTCTTGATCGATAGCATTGTAATAAGATTTTATTGTAATTAAGTAATATAGAATATAAAGCGGACAATATATTATCAAATTATGTTTTATAGCCGTAGCTAAATCAAGGTAAATTATTTGAGAAAATGAAATGATAGCAATGCTACTGTGAATTATTCCAATTACAAGAGGTATAACCAATAAATAAGATAATTGCAGAGCTATATGCCTTCTAATATCGGTTCTAGTCATTCCTAGTTTAGATAGAAGAGTGATATTTTTCATATCAACATTTATATTTCCAAGTAATTTAAAATACATTACACTTCCCATTGAAATTAGAAAGACGAAACTTACAAAAAGAGCTACAAAGCTATAAGAACTCAGTGTAAAGCCTACGCTTATGTAGTAGTAGGCCTTTAGCACAGATGAATTATGGTCAAAATTATTTAAGAAGCTAGATAAAATAGCATAATTTTGCTCAATGGAGCCTTTATTTTTAAAATATACATTATAAATGTATGAATAATTATTTTTGTCGAGACTGTCAAACAAGCTGTCAGAGACTACTACTAATTCTTTATTTGTAAAATTATAATTTGTTATAGGTGATTTCAACATTTTTATATCAAAAGTTCTACCATTTAGTTTTAAAAATCCGGTATAAGAAGGATTTTCTAGAAACGTATTTCTATAAAAAAGGACTTCATCGTCTTTTATTTCAGGCAAATTAGGTCTGTGGAGTTTTAAATCGGAATATTTGACAAACAAAGAATCTCGATAATCGGAGTCATAATAATATCCGCTTATCATTATTTGCGATTCGACTTCAATTGAATTTAAAACAAAACTATTTTCTTTATCTAAACGTATATCAGTGTTTTCTGATTTCAAGTAATTACTTATTTCATTATAAAAGTTGTTATCATTATATATTATTGATAAATCATAAGGATAGTACTGATTTAAATAATAGTCTTGAATTGTAGACATGCTAAGACTAGTGCCAAGTATTGTAAGTGTAGTAGCTGATAATATTGAAACTAAAAATAATAGCCATCTGTACTTGTGAAATTTTGCTGGCAGTGACTGCCAAGTGTAGAAATTAGTAGAGATATGATATTTGGAATTTATCTTTTTTATGAGACTAGTCATAAGAGAACAAAAGTGAATTACAAAAAATCCTGTTCCGATTACTACAATAAATAGTGTTATTATCATATTTGGAATAAAGGTCATAGGTGTAGACGATAATGCAATTTTATAACCCCATAAAATCAAAAATATGCCCAAAATTCCACCAATAAATTTAATAATTAAAGAACTTTGCTTATTATCAGTTTTGTAAAAAAGGGACATAAGTGTCCATTTTCTAATTTTAAAATAAAGCATAGCGGTAACTAAAAGTATCAAATATGAAAAATGTGATACGGTATACGACAGTGAACTCAAGCTAATGTGGAAAGGTAAATTCAATTCCAATCCAACAATGTGAAAGAGCAATAGAGTAAAAAATCGTTGTATTATAACTCCGGATATTAGTCCTAAAATTACTCCAAGAGAACTAGTTATGAATGATTCTAATATCAATAGCAAACTTATATTTCTTTTCCTAATACCAAGTAGTAAAAATAATCCTATTTCTTTGTGGCGCTTTGAAATAAAGTAGTCGAGACAATACCATATAAATATCCAGCAAAAAATTAAAATGATGAAGTTCCCAATTGCAAATAATGGGGCGAATGAATCAAAATATCTTGTAGATGATTTCAACGTATCAAAGAGAGAAAGAAAAACATAATAAATAGATACATTGAATGCAATACTACATATGAATAAAAAATAGTTTCGTATGTGTGATAATATATTTCTCATGCTAAATTGCCATAACCTCATATAATCCTCCAAATCAGCAATAAATGTATTTAAAACCTATAATTTCATTTTATAAAAGACTAGAGGTGGGTACAAGTGAAAAAAGGGAGAAAAATATTAAAATTAGAAGAATATGGATTGGAAAGAACAAAAACTTCATATAAGTTGGCAAAAAAAGACATTGACCGAACCGTGGTTAAAAGGATATAATTAATATTAAATTATAAATACGTGTTGAAAAGGAGAATGTTGTGAAAAAACGACTATTGCTTTGTTTTATCATTTTTATAGTTATGAGTTGGATTTCTTTTAATGATGTATTTTGGCAGCTAGAACTGATGCTTACAGATTCTTTATATATAGAGAAAGAAGCTCCAAGCAACAAAATAGTTGTGGTAGGTATAGATGATGAGAGTACACAAGATATCGGAAGTTGGCCGTGGCCACGGAAAGTACATGGGAAGACTATTGAAAAAATCAGTGAAGGAAATCCGATAGCTATTGGTGTCGATATATTGTTTTTAGAAGAGTCAGCCGATATAGAAAGTGATTATATACTGAGTGAAGCTGTTAAAAAAGCTGGAAATGTAGTTTCGGCATCTATGGGAGTACTGCCAGAGAGTATGAAAATAGGAGAAATAAGAACTGAAGAGTATTACGAACCATTTTCAGATCTTGCAGATAATTCAACCATTGGACATATAAATGTTATTACAGATAGGGATGGAGATATAAGACAGGCATTTTTGGAATTTTCATATAAAGATAATATTATAAGAAGTTTTCCATCACAATTGTATGAGATTTATAGAAAAGCAAATCCAAAGCTAAAGCCGTTTGAGGAATTTAAAAAAGATGGGTTCAATAGAACATATATAGATTTTGTAAATGTGCCTAATAGCTTTTCATATATATCATATGCGGATATTTACAGAGATAGAGTTGCACCAGAGTATTTTAAAGATAAGATAATACTCATAGGTCCGTATACAGAGGGAATGCAAGATGCGTATTATACAGCTATAGATGGTCAAACCAAAATGTTTGGAGTAGAAGTCCATGCAAATATACTTCAAAATTTTATGGAAGATTCTTTTAAGAAAAAGACTATTTTTTGGGTAGATTTTATCTGGATAGGTGTTATGGCAATTATATCGTATTGGATTATAAGAGAGCAAAGACCTTTAATTACTCTTTTGATTCTAGCGGTTTCAGTTTTGGGGTACTTTGGAATATTATATTTGTTTTTTGAAAATGGATATAGACTACAGATTTTTTATCCAATAGTAACAATTGTAGGAACATATTTGATGGATGTCGTTTTAAAGTATGCTAGAGAGATAAAGAGAAGAAAAAGTATTACTAGAATGTTTGGTAAATACGTTGCTCCGCAAGTAGTATCTGAGCTTATGAAAGCGGGAGAGGGAGCTTTGGAGCTTGGCGGAAAGAGAAGAATGATAAGTGCACTATTTGTTGATATTAGAGGTTTTACACCTTTATCAGAACGTGCAACTCCAGAAGAGGTTGTAGAAATATTAAATGATTATTTAGAGCTTTGTGAATCTGCTGTATTTAACCATGAGGGAACTTTGGACAAATTCATAGGTGATGCGGCAATGGCTATTTACAATGCACCGTTAAAGGTTGAAGACCACGCTTTTAAAGCTATACTTACAGCTCTTGAGATGAAAGAAAAATCGGAACCGCTTAGATTGAAACTTGAAGAACGTTTTGGAAAGAGTGTTTATTTTGGAATTGGAGTAAATACTGGAGAGGCAGTAGTTGGTAATATTGGATCTAAAAAACGTATGGACTATACGGCGATAGGAGATACAATAAACACAGCTGCTCGTTTGGAGAGTAATGCGAAAGGCGGTCAAATTCTAATAAGTCAAGCAACATATGATTGTGTAAAAGACAAAGTAGAGGTTATAGATATAGGTGAAATGAAAGTTAAGGGGAAATCAATAGTATTACAAGTTTATGAAGTGCAGGGTTTAAAGGAATAGGGACCAAAAGGGGAAAGGAGTCTATTTATGAGAGAAAAAAAATTGATGGTGATTATTATTTCGCTGATTATGTTTGTAGTATTTAGTAGCGGGGTTATGGCAGAGTCATTCGAAAAGAACTTAATAATGCCGCAGGATATAATGGTGGAAGATGATGGTACGATTATAGTAGCGGATACTTATCAGCATAGAATAGTAAAATTAAAAGATGATGTTTTTTCTGTTATAGCAGGGAAAAAGGGTAAATCAGGTTATTTAGATGGGAAAATTGAGGAGGCACTATTTAACAAACCTAAAAAGATAGTGCAGAATAAACAAGGAGTCATCTATGTAGCTGATAGCGGAAACCACGTTATAAGAAAAATAGTTGACGGAAAAGTGTATACTTTGGCTGGAAATGGAAAAGCGGGATATAAAGATGGAAGTCTAAAAGAGGCTCAGTTTAAATCACCTATGGGTATGACATTAGATAATTTGGGAAATCTGTATATAGCAGATACTGGAAATCATGTTATAAGAAAAATTGATGTGAATGGTAATGTAACGACATTTGCTGGAAATGCTTATGGATTTGGTTTAGATCAAAATGGAAAAATTGGGCAGTCATTTTTCAATGAGCCTGTGGATATTGCGTTTTCTAATAATGGTATAATGCTAGTTGTAGATAGCAGTAATCACAAAATTAAAAAGATACAAAATGGATTGGTTAGTGACGTGAAATTTAGTACAAACTTAAATTATCCTAAGGATGTACTTTGGATTGATTCAAATCGCTTTTTGGTTGCAAATACATGGAATAATAATATTATATTGAAATATTTATCGGGTAAAGAAGAGATTGTAAAAGAATCAAATGCAGTGGCTGTTGATTTGAAGGAAAACAAACTTTATGAAGTATTACCATGGGAACATAAAGTACTTATAAGTGATTTTGAATTAAAAAACGATGTAAATCAGAGCATGATAGGAGAAACGACAACTGAAACTCCAAAGACAAATATGGAAACAGAGAAAGACTATAGTGGTGAAGTTAAGAAAGAAAGCGAAGTTAATACTGATAATAAGAATATAAATGAGGCACTAAAAAGAGATATTGAGAAAAACAACGATATAGTTGATAAGACAGAGCAAAAATTGATTAGTGTAAAAATAGATGGCAAGTTTTTAGAGAGTAAGTATTACTATTCAGAGAGTGACACAAAAGTTTGGCTCAAATTAGATTATATAGTGCAAAGCTTAGGAGAACTCATAAAATGGGATCACGTAGCAAAGCAAATTGAATATAAAAAAGGAATTGCTGTTTTAAAGCTTAATTTTGATAGAAATAATTACAAAATAGATGCTAATAATGAAGAATGGGTTGACCTACACTATACGATTGAAGGGCTAGAGTATAATCTTTTGAGATGGACAATAAATGAAATCGAGGTGACGAGATGATCGTATGGATTGCCGTATTAGCTACATCACTGATATGTAGTTTGTTCTATGTATTGTGGCAAAAAGCACAGATCGAGTCTTTAAAAAAGCATTTAGATGTCGGGGCGAAAATAGCCTCGAATATAAAACTTAAAGATCTAATGAGAGAAGTAATGGTGTTAGTTCAAAATGAAACTAAGGCTGAAGCGAGTTCTCTTTATATAGTAGATGAAGAGAGACAAGAAATATGGTTTGAAGTTGCGCTTGGTGAAAAAGGTGATCAGCTCAAGGAAATCAGGCTCAAAATTGGAGATGGTATTGCTGGCTGGGTAGCTAAAACTGGAGAGATGATTAATCTAAAGGATGTAAATGATGACCCGAGATTTAAAAAGAGTATAAGTAAGAAGATTGAATTTAAGAATAAAGCTATGGTAGCAGTGCCGGTAAAGAGCAAGGGTAAGATACTTGGAGTTATTCAAGTTATAAATAAAAAAGGTGGAGGCTTTTTTGATAAGAGGGATGAAGGTTTTATAATACAAACAGCTTATCAAGTAGCTATTGCACTTGAAAATTCACAATTATATGAAGGCGTAAAAGAATCTTATTTAGATACAATTCACGTATTGGCATCAGCTATAGATGCTAAGGACCCATATACACAGGGTCACTCTAAAAGAGTTACAGAATATTCTCTTAGAATGGCTAAATATATGAAATTTGACGATGATAAGATAGAACAGCTTGAGTATATGGCAGTACTTCACGATGTTGGGAAAATTGGTATAAAAGATGCCATTTTAAATAAAGAGGCACCATTGGACAATGAAGAATATGGCATTATGAAAACTCACGTTACAATAGGAGCAGCGATGCTCGAAAAGGTAAAGACATTGCGTGAGGTAGCTGGGGGGGCAAAGTATCATCATGAGCGTTATGATGGCAGAGGTTATATGGCTGGGCTTTCGGGGGATGAAATTCCGCTTGAAGCTAGAATGATAGCTATAGCTGATGCGTACGATGCTATGACTACCGATAGACCTTATAGAAAAGGTTTATCACATGAAATTGCTATGGAAGAAATTCAAAAAAATTCTGGAACTCAATTTGATCCGGAGTTGGTTGAAGTATTTAAACAGGTCATGAAGCAGTAAGGGGGGTAAAAGTGAAATCATTTTTTTTAGTTTTTTGGTTAGGACATTTGATTGGAGATTTTGTTTTTCAAACAAATAAAATTGCGTATTTAAAATCTCAATCAAAACATGGGTTATTAATTCATGTAGGTCTTGTTTGGTTGGCTCAAATGATTATTATGTCTAGTTATGGATATAGTGGTCTATGGGCAGCTACGATATGTAGCTTTGTACATTATTTTGTAGATGTTTTAAAAATAGAACTTACAAAAAAAGGATATAAAGAAACGTATTTATTTTTATTTGATCAAAGTTTACACGCTTCGGTATTATTTATGCTTACGTTGGTATTTGGAAATGCAGCTCCTTTGATGTCTTTGGATATGCATTATGTGAGTATAGCTGCAGTTTTTTTAGCTGCAGGATACGCTGGAAGTGTTTTCATGATTATAGCACTCAGAGATTTTGACAAAGATAGAAAAAATGAAGGTTTTTTCAAGCCCAATGAGAGAATCGTTGATATGGTATTTATACTTACAATGTTAGCGATTCACATGGTTGAAAAACCGCTGATTTTACGAGTAATTGTTTTTATAAGTGGCGTATGTATTTATGCTTTTGCTCAAAGAAAGGTTAACGACTATAATACGAAAACTATAGTGTTTAAAACTAGTATCGCTACTATGATATTGTTTTATGCTATGGCTGTGTATAGGTTGTTTAACTAGATGGAAACTATTTATAGATCAGATGAATCTATAAATAGTTTTTTTTTATCAAATTGACAATAAAATTAATCGTCCTATATAATGAAGGAAAGTGGAACAAAAAATTAGTGTTTGTGATTCTGGGTAGTTTATGGAGTGATTTTATGATAAATGAAGAAATTCAAAAATACAAATTATGTGTAGATAAATCACATGAGAGATGTTTAAGGTATGGTCTGAAAAAAGGGCTGATAGTTAGTAAAACAATATTAGTTGGCGATGAGCTAAAACATAAAATATCAGAAAATAAGTGGTTAATTAGAGTTGCTAAGCCTTTTATGGACCAATTATATGATTTTGTTAAAGGTTCAGATTTCTTTGCAATACTGACAGATAAAGATGGATACATACTAAATGTAGTTGGAGATGACGATGTTTTGAAAAAAGCGAATCAGTTGAAGATGATTATAGGTGCATCTATGAATGAGAAGGATATAGGGACGAATGCAATGGGAACGGCTATAGTTGAAGCTTCTCCGGTACAAATATCAGGAGAAGAGCATTTTATAGAGGCTTATCATGGATGGACGTGTTCGGCAGCTCCAATTTCAGATGAAAATGGAAATATAATAGGATCTATAGATTTAACTGGGCATAGTAGCGATGTTTATTCTCATACATTGGGAATGGTAGTTGCAGCATCTAAAGCTATAGAGATGACTATGAATTTAAAAAAGAAAAATTATATATTAAAGGAAAACAATGCCCTCATAAAATCATTATTTGATTCAATAGACGAAGGTGTTGTACTTTGCAGTTTAGATGGTGAGATACTGAGCGTAAATGAAAAAGCATGTGATATGTTTGGGTATAGTGAAGTAGATTTTATGAAATTTTATATGGATGAGATTATTCAAAATTGGAATGATATAAAAGAACACTATCTAAATGAAAATGATTTATTCAATGAAGATGTAATGATAAATGCTCGGAAAAATAAATTATATTTTAATCTGAGTATGTATGGAATAAGAGAAAAAAACTTAGATAAGAAAATGATATTGATGTTTAAAGATATAAAAAAGGCACGAAAATTAGCTAATAAAATACTTGGAAGAAGAGCTATATATACGTTTGAAAAAATTATTGGTAAGTCACCAGAATTTTTAGAAGCTATAGAATTTGGAAAACAAATATCTGATAGTAAATCCACTATATTGATAACTGGAGAAAGTGGAAGTGGTAAAGAGGTATTTGCACAAGCTATACAGAATTACGGACCTAGAAAAAATGAATCATTTGTTGCGATAAACTGTGGAGCTATACCTGCGAATTTGATAGAATCGGAATTGTTTGGATATGAAGAGGGAGCTTTTACAGGAGCTAAAAAGGGTGGTCAAATAGGCAAATTTGAAATAGCTGATGGCGGAACAATTTTTTTAGATGAAATAGGAGAGATGCCTTTAGATATGCAAACGAAATTACTTCGTGTAATTGAAGAGGGATCTATAATAAGAGTTGGAGGAAGGCATGAAATTCCAATAAATGTACGAATTATAGCAGCTACGAATAAGAAACTTAAAGAAGAAGTTGTAAAAGGAAATTTTAGACATGACTTGTACTATAGGTTAAATGTCATACCATTGAGACTGCCATCACTTAGAGAGCGAAAAGAGGATATACCAATTTTAATAGAGTATTTCATGGCAAAAATATCTCATAGGATAAATAAAAAACCACTAAATATAAGCATATGGGAGTTAAATAAATTAAAAAATTATACGTGGCCAGGAAACGTGAGGG
>JAOAQY010000077.1 GCA_025210965.1 Tissierellales bacterium | reverse complement strand
TTTCTCTTATTTGTTCTAATTCGCTACGCGTAGCATTTTCCTCGTTAGAGCTACTGTCCTCAGCATCTTGTGGTTCTGATTCATCGCTAGGTTCAATCTTATCTTTTGGTTTTCTTTTGCCTCTGTCGTCGTTTTTGCCTCTGTCGTCATCTTTATCTTTGTCATCGTCTTTGTCTCTGTCATCGTCTTTGTCTCTGTCGTCATCTTTGTCTTTGTCATCGTCTTTGTCTCTGTCATCGTCTTTGTCTCTGTCGTCATCTTTGTCTCTGTCATCGTCTTTGTCTCTGTCATCATCTTTGTCGTCGTCTTTATCTCCCTTGTCTGGTCTGTCCGGCTTGTCCGGTCTTTCTGGTTTATCCGGTTTTTCAGGCTTATCAAAAGTTTTTTCTAAGTTATTAGAAACAAAACTTCTGTTTGCTCCGAGAGCAAATGCGCTCGATGTGAGCAGAAATACCAGGGCGATAATGAGTAGTAAATTAAATTTTTTCAAATAAAGCACCTCCTATAAGCATTCTTCTTTATTATTATACCCGGAAAATCAAGAATTAAAACAAATACTAGCTGAAAGCAAGTGTTTGTGATAGAGTAATAATAAAGATAGTATTTTGATATTGATTGGGTATAGAGATACTTATAATCATAAACAATGATGGGGGGAAAATCATGTTAGCATTAAAAAATGGTCGAGTTTATACGATGACTGGCAAAGTATTAGAGCGTGGAACTGTTCTAATAGATGAAGGTAAGATAATATCAGTTGGAGAAGAGTTGGATATTCCAAATGAGTGTAGGGTAATAGATGTTCATGGACAGAATATTATGCCTGGATTTATAGATGCACATTGTCATTTAGGACTTTTTGAAAATAATATGGGTTTTGAAGGTGACGATGGAAATGAAATAACAGATCCAGTTACACCACAGCTTAGGGCTATAGATGGAATAAATCCTATGGATGAGTCATTTGAAGATGCATACAAAGCTGGAGTTACATGTGTTGCGACAGGTCCTGGTAGTGCGAATGTTATCGGTGGGCAATTTGCTATCATAAAAACTTATGGAAATAGAGTTGATGATATGATAGTAAAGGAATCAGCAGCCATGAAAATTGCATTTGGTGAAAATCCTAAGAGATGCTATAATGCACTCAAAAAATCGCCAATGACTAGAATGGCAACTGCATCTATTCTTAGAGAGACGCTTCATAAAGCTAAAAATTATGCAAAAAAAGTTGATGATTTTGAAGCTGGTATTTCAGAGCATCAACCAGAGTTTGATATGAAATTAGAGGCAATGAAAGCGGTTATGGATCATGAGATACCACTAAAAGCTCATGCACATAGGGCTGATGATATTTTCACAGCTATAAGAATAGCGAAAGAATTTAGTGTAGAACTTACACTAGATCATTGCACAGATGGATCGCTAATATCAGAAGAATTGGGTAAAGAAAACTTTGCAGCTATAGTTGGTCCTTCGTTTGGTTTTAAAACGAAAATAGAGCTAAAAAATAAAAGTTTCAAAACTCCTGGAGATTTACAAAGAGCCGGAGTTAAAGTAGCTATAATGACAGATTCACCTGTAATTCCGCAGGAATATTTGAGTCTTTGTGCAGCTTTAGCAATAAAAGCGGGCATGGATGAGATGGAAGCACTCAAAGCTATCACAATAAATCCAGCAGAGATACTCGGCATAGACGATCAAGTTGGAAGTATTGAAGAGGGAAAAGATGCGGATTTAGTAGTGTTTGATGGTAATCCGTTAATGGATTTACATTATGAGACAAGACTCACTATGATAAATGGAGAAATTGTATATAATCAAATATAGCAAGCCTATACTTGACAAAATATTTAGTCTGTGACATAATTTAAACATAATAGAATGGACAGTGCGTCTATTCGTAAATAGCGATTCTTCAGGGCAGGGTGAAATTCCCGACCGGCGGTTATAGTCCGCGAGCGAAAGCTGAACTGGTGAGATTCCAGTACCGACAGTAAAGTCTGGATGTGAGAAGGATTTATGGTGATTGAATTTTTTGCCCCTGAGGATTTTTCTCAGGGGTATTTTTATTTTCAATAACCTACTTCCCAAATCATAAGCCTTGAAATACTAGGAGGAGAATGATATGGAACGAATCGAAAAGAAAAAAATATGGACTACAGGATGGATGGTAAAGGTATCGGTATTATCAGTAATTGCATTTTTAATTATGTTTTTAGAAGCACCGCTTTGGTTTACACCACCATTTTTGAAGGTAGACCTAAGTGATTTGCCAGCACTTATAGGTGCATTTGCATTAGGCCCTATTGCAGGAGTTATGATTGAATTAGTTAAAAACATATTGCATATGGTTTTAAAGGGCACTTCTACTGCGGGTGTTGGAGAACTTGCGAATTTCATTATAGGAGTTGCGTTAGTTTATCCTGCTGCATTTATATATCACAGGAATAAATCATTTAAGTCAGCGGTTAAAGGACTTGTAGTTGGAGTTTTGGTTATGACGATAGTGGCATCAGTAGCTAATTATGTGTTCTTAATTCCGTTTTATGCTAAATTATTTGGAGCTAATATAGAAATGTATGTATCTATGGGAGCAGAGGTCAATAGTTTAGTAAGTGATTTCAAGACATTTATATTATTTGCAATAGTTCCATTTAATCTATTAAAGGGTATAGTGGTTTCTATTTGTACTATGTTACTCTATAAGAGATTATCTGGAATACTTCACAAGTAGATTATATATTAGGGATGCGATGCATCCCTTTTTCTTTTGCAAAATTTCACTAGCTATTTATTTTTTTTCACCGTTATTATATAATATGGGGATGAAAGTGTGCGAATTGAATTGTTAATATTGAAAGGATGAAAATATGTTTGAATATAAGAGTTTTAGCCCAGAGGATACAGCTAAACTTGGGAAAGCTATAGGTGAAAGTTTGTCTGGCGGTGAGGTGCTTTGCTTTAGTGGAGATTTAGGGGCAGGAAAAACTACATTGACCAAGAGTATAGCAGAGGGAATGGGAATAGTTGATTATATAACAAGTCCTACATTTACTATAATAAATGAATATGATGGAGAAATCTCGCTATATCATTTCGATGTTTATAGATTGGGAGATTGTGATGAACTATATGACATAGGATATGAAGACTATATAGATAGCGATGGAGTTTGTATCATAGAGTGGTCAAATTTAGTGGAAGATGCACTTCCAAATGACCGTTTGGAGATTCGTCTTTTGAGAACCGGCGATATGGACGAGCGATCAATTGAACTTGAAGCAAAAGGACAAAATTACGAAAAGTTGATAGAAAGTATAGAAGGGAAGTTATAAAAATGTTAGTGTTAGCGATAGATACATCAAGTGTTGTGGCAACATGTGCACTTTGGGAAGAAGGAAGACTTGTAAATGAGAGGGTATCAAATAGCAAAATGACTCATTCACAGACACTTATGCCAATGATAGAAGAGATGATGAGAGAATCAGAACTAGAGATTGAGAGTGTAGATTATTTTGCAGTTGTAACTGGACCAGGATCTTTTACAGGGCTTAGAATAGGAGTGGCTACAGCTAAGGCATTAGCTCATGCACTTGGAAAGTCCGTAGTTGGAATTCCTGCTATGGAAGCACTTGCATATAACCTACCATATGTGGATGGAATTATAGTTCCGATAATGGATGCGAGAAGAGATAGAGTGTTCACAGCTATATATAGATGGGAAAATAACAAATTAGAGATTGTAATGGATCAAGATGTTATGCAAATTGATGATTTGATAGAGAGATTAAAGTCTGAGGATATAGTTTATTTTTGCGGAGATGGAAGCATAAAATTTAGAGATAGATTTGAAAGTGGAATTGATGGCAAGGCAGTGTTTGCAAGAGCTTATGTAAATATGCCAAAAGCATCATCTGTAGCAGAGGTAGCTGCAGATAGGATAAAAGAAGGCAAGATACAAACTCATTTAGAATTGGTTCCTAATTATCTTAGAAAGTCTCAAGCTGAGAGAGAGTACGATGAAAAACATGGAAATTAGAGAGATGATGGAGCAGGATCTAGATGGAATATTGGAAGTCGAAAAACTTTCCTTTCACACACCGTGGTCTAGAGATGCATTTGAAAAGGAACTGAGAGAAAATAGACTTGCAAGGTATGTAGTTGGAATTATAGATGGTAAGGTTGTGGGATATTGTGGGGTATGGCTTATCGTAGATGAAGGACATATCACAAATGTAGCTGTTCATCCAGATTTTCGAGGACATGGTGTTGGAAAGAAACTAGTGCGAGCACTTATTGATTTATGTGAAAGTGAAGGCATAGAAAAAATGACTTTAGAAGTTAGGGTAAATAATGAAGTTGCAATAAATTTGTATGAAGGTTTTGATTTTAAGGGAGTAGGAGTACGCAAAGGATATTATACTGATAC
Source organism: Tissierellales bacterium (assembly GCA_025210965.1). Taxonomy (NCBI): domain Bacteria; kingdom Bacillati; phylum Bacillota; class Tissierellia; order Tissierellales; species Tissierellales bacterium. Next base: position 2,803 of record JAOAQY010000077.1, on the reverse strand, counting down.
ACATGAGGATGCTCTTATTATGTGGAGAGGTGAAACTGAATATTAGACTAACTTGGAGGTTTTGGATATGAAAGATAAAAGAACTAAGTTTGACTATTTAGAGGGATTTAAACTTCTTGCAACTAATCCAAAGAAGTTTTTTCAAAAATTACATCAAAGTATAAATATATTAGTGCCTATGATTATTATAGCTATAGTAATGGGTGTGTTGGCATATATATCTATCGACAAGCAGGCATATGTAAATGAAACACTTAAATTCTATGAAAACTTGGATAGAACAGCTCCTTCATTAGCTCAAATAGATCAGGCATATATAGCTAGAGTAGCATCATTTGTTTATGGACCACTGCTTGAACTTTTGGTTAAAGCTGCACTAGTTGCAGGACTCGCAACTATGGCGGGTGGAGTAGGTAGCGTTAAAACAGCGTATTCTATAGCATTATATTCTTATATGCCAATGTTGATTGGAAAAATATTGGTTGTTATAGCTACGGGAGATATAGAGGCAAGCCTCAGTTTAGCTGGTATGATGACTGGGTTTGAAGGAGATTTTATTTATTATTTCTTAGCTCAGATAGACCCATTTGTGATACTTTATCAAATACTAATGATTATTGGTATAGTTGAGATATTTGATGTTGATAAAAAGAGAGGTACATTTGCAGTACTTTGTCCATGGATACTTTGGATTGGAATAAAAGCTGGATTTCAAAATATGAATTACCATTATGGAACGGATATTTTAATATAGGAAGTGAAAATTATGAATGAAACATTGTTGACTATGGCTATTGAATCGTCTTGTGATGAGACATCTATAGCTATACTTAGAAATGGACGAGAGGTCCTAACTAATAGAATAGCATCACAGATTGAGACTCATAAGAAGTTTGGTGGAGTAGTGCCGGAAGTTGCGTCGAGACAACATATAGAATGTATAGATTATATTATAGATGAGGCACTTACGGAAGCTGGAGTTACATTTGAAGAAATAGATCACATAGGAGTTACTTATGGTCCGGGGCTTGTGGGAGCATTGCTTGTAGGACTTTCTACAGCAAAAGCACTTGCATATGCTTTGAAAAAGCCATTAGTTCCAGTAAATCATATAGAAGGTCATATCTGTGCAAACTTCATAGAGCACAAAGATTTAAAACCACCATTTACTTGTCTTGTAGTGTCTGGAGGGCATACTCACTTAGTAAATGTAAAAGATTATGGTGAATATGAAATAATGGGTAGAACTAGAGATGATGCAGCTGGCGAGGCGTTTGATAAGGTTGCAAGAGCAGTTGGTCTAGGATACCCAGGAGGGCCGCTAATAGATAAGCTTGCAAAAACAGGAAATCCTGAAGCTATAGATTTTCCAAGAGCATATCTTGAAAAAGGTAGCTTTGATTTTAGTTTTAGTGGTCTAAAATCAGCAGTACTAAACTATCTAAACAAAAAACGAATGAAAGATGAAGCTATAAACGAAGCGGATTTGGCAGCTAGTTTTCAGGCATCTGTAGTTGAAGTATTGGTAGAAAAAGCTATTCGTGCAGCGAAGAAGAATGGTCACAAAACAATAGCTATAGCAGGTGGAGTAGCTTCTAATCAAGGGCTTAGAGATGAGATGGAAAGGCGTGGTCAAGAAGAATGTTTTAAAATATTGTATCCATCGAGAGTTTTATGTACAGATAATGCTGCTATGATAGGATGCGCTGCATACTATGAATATTTGAAAGGTGAGCGTGGGAATCTTTCGCTAAATGCAGTTCCAAATCTAAAACTTGGTGAGAAGCGATATTAATTTGTAAATATAAAGTGATTTAATTTAATAACTGAAGTAGTTTAAGAGCTTGATAATATGAGGATTATCGAGCTCTTTTTTTAGTCAATTATCAATCATGGTTAAAAAGTTTCACTGTGATAATTCATCTAAAGGGGGTAAAGATAAAACAGAGAAATTATATTATGAGGGCAGAAGGAGGAGTATTTATGAAAATAGGTATCAGAGAGAAGGTAATAGGGATTATATCTATACTTATTATTTTGTCAGTTGCCAGTCTAGGAATATTTAGTTATATCAATTCAGCGGATGTACTATCAGATTCACTTAGACATGATCATTTTGAATTGAATAAAGAAATAGCTGAGGCTATAGATGTTCAATTCGAGGGATATATGTCAGGGCTTAAGATGGTAGCAGATAGTGGAAATACGAAAACTATTGGAGAAGTTGGATTTAATCAGTGGAGAAGAGACGTTTTTAAGACATATGTTGACAATTTTGAACAGGTAACACAGGCATTTATAGGTCTTCCAGATGGAACGATTCACATTGAACCACAATATGAATTTGCAGATGATTATGATCCAAGGCAGAGAGCTTGGTACAAAGGGGTTATGGAAAATAATGGTCCGTATTGGACTGATGTTTATTTAGGGGCAGTTAGTAAAAAATGGACTATAGCAGGTGCAGTACCATCAAAAGATACAAATGGAAATTTCCAAGGGGTTCTAAGTATGAGTATCATATTAGAAGAATTGGCTGATGAAATTTCACAGATAAAAGTTGGAAAAGATGGTTATGTGTTTATACTAGGAAGAGATGGAACTGTTATTTCACATCCTGATGAGAGCAGAATAGGTAGTAATATGGATCAGGCCGAAATTCAGCAAGCTATAGCTAAAGAAGATAGCGGAACAATAGACTATAGCTTTACAAATTCAGAGGGCAAAACTCGAGACAAATATGTAGTTTACCAAAAGATAGATAGCTTGGGCTGGTATGTTATGACATCAATGTATGTAGATG
>JAOAQY010000076.1 GCA_025210965.1 Tissierellales bacterium | reverse complement strand
CTTTTCTTATTTTTTCATCAAAACATCCATCTATGATTTCATCAGTATCGATACCGACATCAATTGCCCAAACATCCGAATTTGTGAAACTTGATATTGTTCTTACACCATTGCCTCCTGTTACGAAGTTTGAAAATTGTAGTTTAGTTACGTTTCTTTTGCACGGCGATACGTTTTCGTAGAAGACGCCATGATCAGCACCAAATGCTAGTATTATTTTTTTATCTATATCTACAAATTGTTTTTGAAATATACCGCTCAATTGGATTGCAATATGTTCTAATTTGCCTAAACTATTTAGAGGCTTGATTTGAATATCCAATCTTTTTTTTGCTAATATTTTAAATTCTTCGCTGAGTGGCTCTATGTTTTTGATAGTGTCATTTAATATTTTCATATGTATTTCCCCTTTTCTGATTATAATATGTATGGTGATGAAGTTGCAAAGAATTGGATTATTTTGGCATATTTCATATAAAATTTACCAAAATCATTATAGCATATTATTGATAGTGGAAATATTAATAGAATATAATAACAGCGGATTTTAAATTTAACTTAATTGTGATACAATGATAATAAAAAAGGGTGTTACGATGAAAAAGACAAAAATAGCAATTATCATAATGAGTATATTAGCTTTAGGATTTGCATTAAATATTGTGTCAAAAGTCGACCATGATATGAAGATAATAGACGAATGGGAATCTAAATTTGAAGAAGGAATAGAGAACGTCTAATGTTTTTTGTGAAAAATGAATTTAATAAAAAATTACTATTTGTATTAATTGTTCTTGGAATTGAGTTCTCGATTTTTAAATTTTGCGAGATGCTTTTTGAAAATACACAATATGTCCTAAGAGGGTGGATAATAAATATGAATTTGGCAGTATTGTATTTTATTATATTTTTACTAATGGTGGGGATGATAAGGGTTGTATTTAATTTTTCTAAGAAGTATAGCAAACAGATAAGAATAATAGTCCGTTTTATAGCGTGTAGTATAATTATTGTTTGCTTTGTTTATTATTCATCTATATATTTGCTTATATCTTTACTTAGTTATCAATATGAAAAAGAGATTATTAAAGATGACCAGATTATGGTTGTTAGAGAATTGAGTTATGGTTTTCATCATACTGAAGTTGAGTTTTTTTATCCGGTAAATTATTTTTTATTGGAAAAATCAGAGTATTCAAGTGTGATAGTGGATGGCAATTTTGATTATTGTGATTTAGAAGAGAAATAGTTAAATAGATCATCTTGTGAGAATAATTCTTGCAAGATGATTTTTTTAGTTAATTTTAAAAATGACAAAAAAAGTGAAAAGATATTGCAAAATGTAAATAAATATGTTAAATTTTACTTGGAATAATTATAAACGCGATAAGGTGACAATGGTGATATTTATTCGTTTTTTTGGATGACAGTTGAGAAAGGGGCAAGAACGAATATGAAAAAACTACTAATGAAGTTTAAAAAAAGAGTATTTCTTAGCATTTTGATGATTGCAATTGCATCTGCTACAAATATTTATTCGGGATATGTGTTAACACATTATTATGACATACTTACATCGAATAATATAAAGTCTGCGGTGATGTTTGCTGGAATAATGATATTCTGGAAAATGGTGTATGTAGTGGTGGATTATGCAACATCAATCTATGTAATGGATTTCAGTAAATGTTTGAAGATAAGGCTGCGGGATGATATTGTGGAGAAGATAACAAGGTTTGAGATGCACGAGTATCAAAAGAAAGAACCTGGAGAATATTCTTCATGGCTTATAAATGATGTAAATTTGATTGATACCAATGCTATTAAACCTTTTTTTGAAATGATAGGTTCAGCGACGTTGTTTGTATTTGCATTTGTTACGCTTATGAAAGTGCATTGGATAATATTGGTAGTAGCTATATTTTCAGCATTGCTGATGTATTTGGTTCCTCAATTCTATGGAGACAAAATAAATGATTTAGTAGAGCGAATATCTAAGCTAAATGAGTCGTTTTCACAAAAAGCAATGGATAATTTTTCAGGATTTGAGACGTTTGTTCAATATAATAAAAAGAAAGAGCTGAGAGAAAGGTTTAGAAAAAGTTATACAGAATTAGAGAATGAAAATTTTAATCTAGAAAAAAAGAAGATTTCAATGGATACTTCTATATTGACAGTGTTTAGAATATGTGAAGCATTTCTAATGGTACTAACTGCTATATTGGCTTTTTTGGGATGGGCAGAAGTGGGAACAGTATTCATTGTGTCTAATATTGCCACTCGTTTTTTCAATTCAATACTGAATTTGTCTTCGAATATAATTATATTTAAGAGTTCGAGAAAGTTATTTCAGAAATTTGATGATTTGTCCTCAGAGCAGCTCTTAGAAGAACATTTAAAATTAGAGGATAAGATTAAAGTTAAAAAATTATCTTTGTACTTTGATGAGACTAATGTGTTTAAAGAAAAAGATTTTTGTTTTTCTATCAAAGGGAAATATGCAATAGTAGGTGAGAGTGGTTGTGGTAAAAGTACTTTGATGAAAGCATTGTCAGGATTGCACAAGGGGTATACTGGTGAGATACAATTTGATGCAGTCGACATAAAGGAGTATTCAGCTACTTCTATTAATTCAAGTATAGCTTATGTCAGTCAAAGTGTGTATATGTTTAATGATACGATACGATTTAATTTGACTATGGGCGATGATATTGATGATGAGAAGATAATGAATGCACTTGAATTTGTCAATTTAAGAGAATTTGTTGAAGGGTTAGAAAATGGGCTAGAAACAATTCTTGCAGATAAGGGGAAAAATCTTTCGGGCGGTCAAAGGCAGAGACTTTCATTAGTTAGAGCATTACTTTCAAATAAAGAAATTTTCTTGTTAGATGAAGCAACTTCAGCACTAGATAAATACAATTCAAAAATGATAGAATCTAGACTTCTTAAAAATCCAAATTATACAGTGATAATGATCACTCACCATTTGGATGAAGAAATTGAGAGTTTATTGACACAGAAGGTTGTATTGTAAAAAATCGGATTATTATTGAAATTTAGAGGAATAAAAGGTATATTGATTTTGGACAAAAGAAAAATCGCGTTTGAAAATGGAGGGCAATATGAAAAAATTCATAAAGTACATGACGTTATTTGCTATAGTGTCTTTGTTAGCAGGTTGTTCTAATGAAGATTCTAAGATAAAGGAATATGAGACGAGAATCGCCGAATTAGAGAATCAAGTTCAGAGTATTTTGGCAGAAAGAGAGAGAACAGAAGATATAAGTATTCTCAAGGAAAAGGTCGAATCAAATGAAAAGTCTGTAAGATTTGTTAATAGAATGATATTTGATAATGCATTGTTTTCACGTGACAATATACGAGTGGACGGTATGGTAGCAGATATGACGTTGACTGAAATCAAAGACGAAATGGGAGAGCAATTTTTATTTTCTGGAGAAAAGACTTTGACAGGCAGGTTCGAAATATTAGAAAATGACGAGTATTATGGCGAGGACATATTTTTCTATTTAGATGATAAACTGACTGGAGTTTTACCGAGAGAAAAATCTGATGTCAGAGATATTTGGTTTAGGTTTAGCAATTATGACGAAGCGCTAGAATTATTAAAACCTTTTGGCACTAGTGGTGAGGTGACGATAAAAATTGATCAATATCGTATAGATTTGCTAGAATCAGAAGTAGTAAATGAAGCTAGAATAACGGGAGTAGCTGAAAATTAAAGTGTCGTAGATGCGGATGCATTGGTCAAATGAAGAAACTGTAATTATTGAAATTAGAAAATTTATTGACGAAATAAAAGGTGGCTAAATAAGATTTTACTTCACAATTAGCCACCTTTTATAATTCAGTTTTTTTCCATAAGATATTCTATTTCGTGAGTTTCTTCATTAGGTTGTTCACTAAGAATTTCAAATCCTATATTTTTGTAGAAGTTTACTGCTTTAATATTGTCTTTGTAAACTGCTAGTGACAATTTCTCGTAGATATCTGACACGTATTTTATAAGTTTAGAGCCAATTCCTTTCCCTTGATAGTCTATGTCTACGAACACAGCTCCTATGAAATCGTCGTTCAAAATGCTTATAAATCCCAAAACTCTTTCGTTTTCAATATATACATAAGTATCGCTGAGAGGTATATAGTTTTCTTTTACAATATTGTAGTTTCTTTGCCAATATTCTTTCGAAACAAAAGGATGTGCATTAATAGTTGAGCTTAACCATATTTTCATTATATTGTCAATTTCTTGCGCTGAGTTATTTGTTTTTCTGATCATTGAAATGCTCCTTTCAGATTATGAAATTATTGGATGTTTGATTGTGAAAATGATTTGAACTCAATCACCAACTTTAGTTTAAGCTATATTGTAGTATTTGTCTATTGCGTATGTCATTTGTGAATATTTTGATATATGGTAAAATGATATTTAGGTATAGTAGAATCAATAACGATATTTTAAAGCATAGATATCATGTGGTATTAAGAGCAGAGAAAATAGATAGAAGAATTATAAGGAGTGGGACTGTTTTATGTCAAAGTTCAAAATAAAATTCTATATTCTCAAAAATGATTTAGAAGAAATGAGAACGATGAATTTGCAGGAGTTAGAGAGTGAATATGGCAATATATATGGACAATTTACATTTGAAATTGATGATTATGAATAT
>JAOAQY010000075.1 GCA_025210965.1 Tissierellales bacterium | reverse complement strand
TTTATTTACTTTGATTTTTCCAAGAGGCATATCAACTTCTACATCTACGAAGCATACTCCAAATGAAAAACTATTTGAATCACATTGATTTGAAACATCTGCTGTTATGTGAACCGCTTTTTCCATGTTGTAAAGAGCATGAGTAGAAAGCTCTTCAAGTGAGCAAAGTTTCTCCCTAGTTTCATTATTTACTATAAAATCATCTTCTATATCTAGATTGCCATCTGGAACTCTTAGCATATATCTAGCGTGATCTAGTATTTTTTGCTTTAATTCTATAGCCGCCTTTTTAGCTGCTCTACCTGATACATATGATTGTCTAGATGCATATGCTCCAGTGTCAAATGGTGTAACATCTGTATCCTGAGCTGATACCATGTGTATTTTTTCCATAGATACTGATAGTATTTCTGAAATCATCTGTGCAAATGCTGTATCGGCTCCCTGTCCAATCTCTGTTGCTCCCATTTGAACTTGAACTGAACCATCTTGATTGAGTATAAGCCTACATCCTGCAATCTCTAGTGCTATAGGATATACTCCAGTAGCGTAGCTAAATATTGCCATTCCAACGCCTTTTCTGATAGGGCCTGTTTGATGTTTATACTCTTCTATTTTCTTATCCCAATTTACATATTCCTTACCTTTTTCTATACATTCATCTAATCCGTTTGAGTAGCATCTGATACCATTGTCTTCAAATCCTACCTTCATGTGATTTAATTTTCTTATTTCAATTCTATCAAGACCTAATTCCGATGCTATATCATCTACATGAGATTCGATAGCAAATGTTATCTGTGGTATACCATATGCTCTCATAGCTCCTGCTGGTGGTCTATTTGTAAATACGGATGTCATGCTAGCTTTTGTAGCAAGTTCATCTTGGTATATTTGCTTAAGTGCATGACCAGCTTTAGCAGTAACACTATTACAATGAGATGCATATGCTCCTTTGTTGCTCTTTAAATCCATCTCTCTTGCTACAAATGTACCATCTTCTCTAACATAACTCTTGATTTTTATCTTCATGGCATGGCGAAGTCTAGTATTTAGGAAGTCCTCTTCTCTTGTGAGTTCTAACTTCACACATCTTCCGCCCATAACTTGGCTCAAATATGCGTTTAGTGGTTCATAAAGTACATCTTGCTTGTTTCCAAATCCGCCACCTATATAAGGCTTTACTATTCTAATGCTACCAGCACCTACTCCTAGAGCATCTGCAACTACTCTTCTCACTATATGAGGTATTTGAGTTGATGAAACAACTACAGTTTTTTTACCCTCAGCGTATGCAAATGATGATGGGTTTTCAAGCTGGCAGTGCTTAACAGAAGATAGTTCATATTCACCTTCTATAACTTTGAGATCTTCTTGTTTTATTGCTTTTTCAAAATCTCCAATTTCATATCCTATATTGGCTAGTATATTGTCTGGGAATTCTTCGTGTATAGCATGTTCGTCACCTAAAAGTGCATCCTCAATCTCAGTCATAGGTTTATATTCATTGTATTCTACCTCGATAAGAGCTAGTGCTCTCTCAGCTGCTACATTGTCTTTTGCTATTACAACTGCTATGTCATCTCCGTAGTAACGGACTCTTTTATTTAGTAACTTTCTATCTGCTATATCCCTGTGACCTGGGTCTAATACATATGGATGCCCAGCTGTTGCAAATGGTCTGTCTGGGACATCAAAACATGTTACTATTTTGACTACGCCCTTTACTTCTAGTGCTTTGCTGATATCCATTTTTCGCACTCTTCCGTTTGCTATAGTAGAGTGTAAAATCTTTGCAATAAGCGCATGGCTCAAGTGATAATCGTCAACATATTGTGCTCTACCTGTGACTTTGTCAAAGGCGTCTACTCTTTTTATACTTTTTCCAATACTCATACTACTCCTCCCACCTTTTTACTTCATTATTGTTTTACTCCTAAACCCTACTTCTCTAAATACAATTACTACATTTATATAAATTCCAGTCTATTAAGACTATAATGAATTTTCAGTATATTCTTTTTAGATAAAGGCGTGTTACTCACGCTTTTATCTACATTATGATTTTTCAATTAATTCCTTACAAACTTTTCTGCTCTTTTCGAAAACTTTATCTTCGTCTATATTTACTAATCTGCCATTCTCTACAACCACTTTTCCGTTTACTATGGTGTAATCAACAGCACCCTTATAACCTATGGTACATAGTGCAGCTTTAGGATCTAAATCTGCTCCTATCATTTCTATACTGCGTTTGTCTATCATGAATAAATCAGCAGCCATTCCCTCTGCTAGATACCCTATGTCTTTTCTTCCAAGTACACTAGCACTTCCTCTAGTAGCTATTTTTAGAAAGTCATAACCACTCGGCGCATCATTACTGTATTTTAGTCTATGAAGCAAAAATCCTACTCTAAGCTCCTCAAGTATATTAGAACCGTCATTGCTAGCACTTCCATCTACAGCTAATCCCACTGGAACTCCAAGTTTTATCATTTCTGGTATCCTAGCGATGCCAGATGATAGCTTCATGTTAGATATAGGACAGTGAGATACACCAGTCTGTGTTTTTGCCAAAAGCTTCAATTCATCATCATTGAAGTGAATTCCATGGGCATACCAAACATCCGGGCCAATCCAGCCTAGGCTCTCCATGTATTCAAGTGGTCTCATATTAAATTTTTCTAAGGTAAAATTCTCCTCATCTATTGTCTCCGCTAGATGGGTGTGTAATCTAACTCCTAATTTTCTAGCCAATTTAGCAGATTCTTTCATAAGCTCCCCGGTAACGCTAAATGGAGAACATGGCGCAAGGACAACCTGTCTCATCGAGAATTTACCCGAATCATGAAATCTTGAAACTAAATTTTCGCTATCTTTTAATATACTATCTATATCTTGAACAACACTATCGGGTGGTAAGCCACCATCTTTTACACTAAGTGACATACTCCCTCTAGATGCATGCATCCTGATTCCAAGCTCACTAGCCGATTCAAATTGAGTCTCTATAAGCCCATTTTGATCATTTGGGAATACATAGTGATGATCAAAACACGTAGTGCATCCTGATTTTAGTAGTTCTCCCATACCACAAAGTGAACTATATCTTATGACATCGTTGTTTAGATTTTTCCAAATCTCGTATAGGTACTTCAGCCAAGGAAATAGCTCTAAGTTTTGTACCTGTGGTATATTCCTGCTAAACATCTGATACAAGTGATGATGTGTATTTATAAGTCCCGGATAAGCTATTTTGCCGCTACCATCTATTATGGTATCTGCTTCATTTTCACTAAATCCTATCGTCTTTATAACCCCATGTTCGATGTATATATCTGTGTTTTCTAATACCCTATCTTCATTGTCACAAGTTACTATATAATTGATATTCTTAATTAAAATCGAATTTTTCATAAGATTCTCCCAATTTATTATATTTACATTTCTTAGTATATCACTTCGTTTTTTCTATATCAATCAAGTTTTGCAAACTTTTTAATATTTTACAATTTTTTTGTATGATTCTCATGTTTTTTCTGTACGCTTTTCATAATTTATGTTTTTTTAATTTGATTTTGAGCTATAATTTGCATATATTGGTGATTTAGGGTCTAAACCTCGACATGTTTCCAATTGATTACATCAAATAATCCTCTGTCTGTCATCTTTAGCTCTGGTATGACAGGTAATGCCATAAATGCAAGTGTCATAAATGCATTTACTCCTTCATTTATGTGTAGATTTTCTCTGGCGAAACTTGCAAGCCACTCTGACTTTTCCGAAACGCTTTCAAGCGGCTCTGACGACATAAGACCTGCTATGTCTAGCTTCAAATGTCCCTTAACTTCACCTGCTTTTACTACAACAAGTCCACCCCCGATTTTTTTAATTTCCTCTATTGCGAGCATTACGTCTTCGTCGCTATCCCCTATAACTATAAGATTATGCGAATCGTGTCCTATAGTAGAAGCTATAGCTCCGTTTTTGAGACCATACCCCTCTATCAGTCCCTTTCCAATATTTCCAGTTCCGTGATGTCTTTCAAATACATAAATCGGAAGTATATCGGTTTCTTTGTCGTAGATAAAGTTTCTTTGATTATCTATATCTACATCTCTTTCAACTGATTCTGTAACTAAATCCCTTGGCTTTATTTTTATAACTCTAGCTTTTTCTCCAGAAACCTTTATTTTCAAATCTTCTTTTTTAAATTCTTTTATATTTATGCTATTGCTTACTGTATCTAAAAGAGTAGTATCTTCGTCTATATTTTCTATCCAGCTTTCATCTATGTGCTCTCCCTTTTTGAATGTGGAAAGTACATTGAAGTCATTTAAATTGTCGACCATAATAAAGTCTGCCTGATATCCAGGTGCTATAGCGCCTAACTGTCTTATTCCGTAACACTCAGCAGTGTTTAACGTAGCCATTCTAATAGCTGTTATAGGCGGCATGCCTGCTTTTATTGCTATTCTGATATTGTTATCTATATGACCTTCTGTAAGTATATCCTTTGAATGTCTATCATCTGTACAAAATGTAAATCTTCTCTCACTTTGAGGTGTTATGGCTCCTATGAGGTCTAATAAATTTTTTGCAGCTGAGCCTTCTCGAACAGCTACATATATTCCATTTCTAACTCGATCTAACACTTCTCTATGATTGCTACATTCATGGTCTGTGCGAACTCCAACGAGAGAATATGCGTTTAGTTCATTTTCTTTTATAACTGGTCCATGTCCGTCTACTATTTTGTGATGTCTCTCTGTCAATTGTAATTTGTTTAGTATTCCCTCATCTTCAAATACAACACCTTGATAGTTCATAAGTTCTCCTAATCCTAGTACTCTAGGGTTGGCCATAAGTTCTTCTAAGTCTTCTGCCTCTAGTTTAGCTCCTGACGTTTCAAATTTCGTTGCAGGTACACAAGACGGAAGCATTACGTAAACTTCTAGTGGCAAATTTTCACTTGAATCTATCATGTATTTTATACCGTCTACTCCCTTTACATTGGCTATCTCATGACAATCAGATATTATAGTTGTTGTTCCTCTAGGAAGAACTGCTCTAGCAAATTGATATGGCGATCCCATCGATGATTCAATGTGCACGTGAGAATCTATTAATCCTGGTACTATAAATTTGCCTTTGGCATCTATTGTTTTTTTACCTTCATAGTCTCCCATTCCTACAAAATGTCCTTCACTTACTGCTAAATTTCCCTCTAATATTTCATCTGTAAATACATTTACTACTTTACAATTTTTTATTACCAAGTCTGCGATTTGTCTACCCATCGCTACATCTATTAGTTTTTTGTTGTTAGCTTTGTTCATACCCTATACCTCCCCATGAAATACATACAATAATCCTTTTGTTTTCAAGGTTATCACCCTACCAGATAATTGTCAACATAATTGTCTGACTATTTAACAAAATTATTGTAATTTTAAAAAGATTTTGTATATTGTTGTTGATTTTGGCTTTCAGTATTGATATAGTTGTATGTAGATAAGGCACTATATTAAAATCATTTTGTAAGTTTCAAAGATCTTTTCTAGATGCTGTTGATTTTGAAGTTCACGATTGATATACTTATCTCTAGACAAGAAGGGTTAGATCAAAATTACCAGAAAATGTGAGGGGTTTTATGAATACTAAAACGAATTTGGATTTTTTACGCAGGTTGTCTAAAGGCATCGCTGCTCAATTCGGTCGCAATTGTGAGGTCGTAGTACACGATTTGACTTCTGGCAATGCGGACGATACTATTAGAATTATCGAAAACGGGGATGTAAGCCACAGATCGGCTGATGGCATAGCTTCTAGAGTTGTTTTGAATGCTCTAAAGCATCATGAAGAACCACTAGAAGATAAACTGAATTATGTTACCAAGACTCAGGATGGTAAATTGCTAAAATCAAGCACTATTTACATCAATGATGACAATGGTAACCCTATAGGTATATTTTCTATAAATTACGATATCACGGAACTTGCAATAGCTCAAAATGCTATCTCATCTTTTATAAATAAAGATGATGATACTCCTGATGCTGGCAAAATTCCTCAAAATGTAAATCAATTGTTGGATGATTTGCTCGAGGAATCCGTAAACAAAATAGGAAAGCCTGTAGCTCTAATGACTAAAGAGCAGAAAATAGAGGCTATCAACTACCTAAATGATGCAGGTGCTTTTCTTATCACTAAAGCTGGTGATAAAATAGCCGCTTATTTTGGAATATCTAAGTACTCTATTTATAATTATGTGGATATTAAAAATAAGTAAAAAATTATATTAAAGAAGCTTAAAGCGAAAAATAAAATGTGCCTATCAAATAATTTCATCAAAATTTTGATGAAATTATTTGATAGGCACATTTTTCTACAATATTTTTTATCTTGACTTGAATCTATTCGTCACTTTTTATTAGTGGTTTTATTGTTATTTCTGATTTATCATTGACTATCGTCAATGTTAATTTTCCGCGCTCTAATAATTTACCATTTTCTTTATTGTCTTTAACTTCAATCATCGCTTCATTTTCAATTATCGCAATTGAATAATCTTTAATTCCACGATCTGACAATTTATACATTTCATTTTTAACTGGATTATAACCTACTATTTCATTGCTCAATAAGCCTGACCCAATTGATGCATTTGCATAAATTTCATAGTTTCTATCTTTATCAGCATCAATTAAAAACACATCTTCAATTGGCATTCCTTTAAGATTTGCTAAAACTTTATCTTCTTTAATTATAATTATTTGATGAACCCACGCATAATCTATTTTAGCTTCATAAATTTTACATCCACTATTTCTAAAAAAATCATCAGTAGTTAAATCTTTTATCCTTAAATTTTTTTCAATGTCGCCTTTGACTCCGCTGTCAGCTAAATAGTTCCTAATAGTATTAAATAATTCATCAGATATATCTGCCTGTTCTTTTCCATTTATATTCAGTAACTCTGCTTTCAATTCTTCGGTATCATTCAAACTATTTTCAGGCTTATATATTATAATAAGTGAAATAACTACAAATAGCACCGCTATGATTACGATATACTTTTTATTCAAACTAATCACTCCCTTATCATAGATAATACACCTATTACATAATAATTGCTAGATTATATGATTATTATGACATTATTAATTATAAAGCTAGTGGCTATTTTAATCTTTAGAACCGGTAAAAGGTGACAACTCTACTTATTGATTTAACTTTCTCAAAAAGTAGAGTTGCCACCTTTTTTTTGATATAAATCTTGATCTCTTTAGATATCAAAATTCATGTTTATTTTTTTTAGTACATCTAAAAACACTTTCTTTTCTTCTTTTGTTAAACCTTTGTATGCTGTTTCATGCACGTTTTTTGAAATTGCATCAAAACTGTCTTTTATGTCTATGCTTTTTTGAGTTAAACGTATATAGGTTTTTCTTCTATCTGTAGTCGATTTTTGCTTTTCTACATAACCCTTTGCCATTAGTTTTGAAACTAAAGCTGTTATGGTTGATTTGTCTTTTCCTAAAAGATCCCCTATTTCTTTCATCGTCATCTTTCCATCATTATCATAGAGCACTGTTAGTATGTTTCCATATGACGGAACTAATTCATCTAGCCCTTGAAGTTCTAGTTGTTTTTCGATGTATTTAACCATTTTTTTCTTTGTTTTGCTTACAAAATAGACTATGTATTTATCGTTCATTTTGCTTCCTCGTTTCTAAAAGTATTGTAGCTCAAATAATTATATTACATTACAAAAATTCTTGATATTTTCTGCTTCCATACAATATTCTCATTATGATAACTATTTTCGAATTTTCATTTACAATATAAAAGATAATGTAATTATCCACTATTAATTTTCTATATCCTTTTCTTTTTAAAAAATCATCACTAACATAATTGCACGAAAATGGAAACTCACTTAAGTTCATTATTTTCGATTCTGCGCTTTCTAAAAATTTTTTGGCGGAAGAATCTGAATACAACTCATTCTTCATATAGCTAAGTATTTCATCTAAATCATAACTTGCCTTTGAAGTAAATTTTATCTTGTATTTTTTACTCTGCATAATTACTCTTCATCCTTGAGAAAATCTGTTCTGCATCTATTATCTTTTCTTCATTCTGAAGATCACATTCTGCTTCTGCTAGCTTTTTATATAGCTCGGCTTGTGCTAATTTCTTCTCATATGTTTCGATACTCATTACAACTAAATCTCCATAACCATTTTTGGTTATATAAATGGGCTCCTCACTTTCATGACATAATTCAGAAATCTCATTTGTATTCCTTAAATCCTTTATAGGCCTAATCTTAATCATAAATCCATCTCCTTTATAACATAATTATAGCATAATTATGTTATACCCACAAAATTTTCAAGCAAAATAGTTTGACATAAAACTATTTTCCCGCTATAATTTACTTATTATATTTTGAAAGGAGATTTTAAATGACTTATACAACAAAAAATTCTATTTTCGACAATTGTAATATAGGACCTCTTAAGCTAAAAAACAGACTGGTTAGAAGTGCAACGTGGGAAAATATGGCTACATCTACTGGTCATTTGACACAAAGCTTATATGATATTCATGAAGAACTTGCAAAAAATGAGGTTGGACTAATTGTAACTGGTTATGCAAATGTAGTTGCTGAAGAACAACCAAATCCTGGCATGATAGGGATTTACGAAGACTCTTTCATAGATGAGTACAAAAAATTAACTGATATAGTCAAATCTCATGGTTCTAAAATCGTTATGCAGTTGGCTTATGGCGGTACTAAAACTAAATTCAATGTTGGAGAAAGAGTTATATTTGCACCTAGTGAAGTGGCTGAAAAGAGTACTGGAACTATGGGTAAAGAAATGACTCTAGAAGATATTGATTATATAGTAAATGCTTTTGCAAATGCTGCTAAAAGAGCTGAAGCAGCTGGATTTGATGGTGTTGAAATACACGGAGCCCATACGTATTTGATAAATCAATTCTTGAGCCCTTACTACAATAGACGAAAAGATAATTACGGCGGTTCACTAGAGAATAGAATGCGTTTTTTAGTTGATATTATTGCTAAAACTAAAGAATCTGTAAGTGATGATTTTGCTATATTAGTTAAACTAACTGCAAGTGACTTCTTCGATGGAGGACTTGAGTTTGAAGAAACTCTTGAAATATGTAAACGCATAGAAAAACTTGGTATAGCAGGAATTGAACTCTCTGGAAATGTTCACGGAAAAGCAAAGACTCTAGTCGGTGAAGTCTTTGATGGATGCCCTATATTAGATGAGGGTTACTTCTTAGAATATGCTAAAATACTAAAGTCTTCTGTATCTATACCAGTTATAACAGTTGGTGGATTTAGGAATTTTGACAAGTTAGAGCAAATAGCTGGCGAAACTTCTATAGATGCCTTTGGTTTTTGCAGACCTTTATTAGCTGAACCAAATCTTTTCAAGAGATGGAAAGATGGCGATCATTCTCCAGCTAAATGCGTTAGATGTTCAAAGTGCAGAACTCCTGAGGGCAATTATTGCGTGGTATTTAATTCGCTGTAATTGATTAGAATACTTCGGTTTTGAATTGTAGTAATTTAGTAAACTTTTTTGAAAAGTAACAGATGTTACTTTTCACAGTAGTTATTAGTAACTTTTGATACTAATTTATTCAAAAAGCAGCTTTCGTCTTGGGATGACAAAAGCTGCTTTTTTGATTATGAAAGTTAATTTTGGAAAATAAATGAGGCAATTATAAGCTACACTAATAAATTATTATTGGTATGGCTTCTTAGCTCAACTGCTGAGTATTCTCGATTTCTGCAAATGGTACTATCGGAAAATCATCATCTGTCGCAAAAGCTATATTTGTTGATGAAATTAATAAAGTCACTACTAAAAGTACTACTCCTTTTTTCTTAGTCTCCATATATATCCACCCCTCATTGCCACTTATTTTCCATTAGTATATAATTATATTCATAATAATAGTCCCCGAATGAATTCGGGGTATGGGGGTAATTATGTTTTCAAGTTATGATTTAAATGAGTTTGGAAAATCACTTAGAGATCTCAGGAAGAATAATAGGATGACTCAAAAGGATGTATCTGCATATGTTGGAATAAATGAAGATACTCTAAGACGAATAGAAAATGGTTATGTAATCCCTAAATACGAGACGCTTGAAATACTTTCTCAGCTCTATAAATCTGATTTACTTGAGCTTCTTAAAAAACATCGAAATAATACTTATCTCTCTGATTTTTACGAGCGTTTTGATACACTAACCAACAAAAACGATATAGCTGGACTACAAGCATTGTCAGAAGAAATAAATGAAGAAGAATCAATTCATTGTAATTTATTAGTATCTGAAAATGAATTTAATCTTCTAAAGATATTAGTTCATCAATCCGTTTTGTTTCAATCTTCAAACTACGATACCTCTGAAGAAATGATAAATAAGCTTGTAAATGCTTTAGTTCAAACAATACCTAATTTTGTCATAGAAAAATTTGATACTTATAAATACAATTTACTTGAGATAAGAGTATTGATGTTAATAGGCTTTTCATATAAGTATATTTCAAATATCAAACTTAGCAATTCTATATTTATATTCTGTGCTGACTATCTTATATCAGAACCGACTAGCTCTATGTCATCTATTCATTTGATAACTAAGCTCTATCACTGTATATCTTATAGTTTTCACACATTATCTGATCACAAATCCGCTCTCGAGTACGCTATAAAAGGTATAGAGTACTCGAGATTACATTCATCTTCATATTTAGTAGCTCATCTCTATGCTAGAAAAGGCGCTGCAGAATTTTATTTAGATGATTTTGAATATAAAAAATCCCTAAAAACTTCTGTTTGGCTTTTAGAGATTGAAGGTTCTTTCGATCTTGCTAACACATATAGAGATGTAATTTCTTCTACATATGGATTAAATATAGAAAAATTTTGATTTAATGCATAAATACCCGCTTTCGAATCTCAGCTTTATTTTAGCTGAAATTCAAAAGCGGGTATTATATTATCTACTCCTTAACGCATCCTAAATTTGATTTATACACACTTCCATCTTCTAATACTATAGTCATATAGTAGTCTGAGCCTTTCTCTAGTTGTTCCTTTGCTCTCACTACTATATAGTTCCCTGCTAATTTTATATCTGTTTTTATCTTAGCTTCATCGTTTTCTAAAATTACAGCTTTTATGTTTTCACTATTTGCCTCTGAAGTACATTCTATAATCCAGAATTCTCCGTCTTCAAAACCTCTATTTTTATCCATTTCTTTCACTTTTGTATCGTCATATTCTAGTGAATCCATCTCTTGACCTAGCTTTATGCCGTATTCGTCAAATGATGAGTTTGATGATTCGAAAAACGATTCAATGATTTTTGTGTTTTGGTACTGACTTTCTTTGATTTTAAACGCTATATTAGAAGGCGTGTACAAAATTATGCCCTTATCCCAGCAGCCACCGCCTAGATTTACATATGAGATATGACTATCTTCTAAATCTAGCTCAAGTATTTTGTGATTATTTCTTTCTATCCCATAATCTAACACATCACCGCTCTTGATTTTTATAACCTCATCATTTACAATCGTTCCTGCTTCAGCTATTTGATATATTTCTATATAAATTATCTTTCCATTATATTCCGTCCATTTGCATAGTTCTGGCATATCAAATTTGCCTATTTCATCATATTTTACTTCTTCTCCATTGTAGTAACATTTGATGAGATTGTCTTTAGCTATAGATAGTTTTTCACCTCTATCTAGTATCGATATCTCACTTCCAATTCTACTATCTATAAATCCAAATCCCCTTTTCCCTCTATCTTCGGCTTTATGATTTAAAAAATATTCTTTGCCAATTATGGTTCCTAAATCTCTTTCATCAAAACTTTGCTGATATCCTTTTATGACTCTTACTTGACCGTTTTCTATATTTTCTATTTCCATTTCACCATCGTCAAGTTCTGAGTTAATTCGTGGATTTGCAATTATCAAGTATTCTCCATCTACATCTTCATATTTTACCAAACTTTCAAGTTCGTTTTCATCTAAAACATAAACTACATCTATATTTCCTGATTCGTTTAGATGAATACTTACATAATCACCCTTAGATAGATCCGTTTCATCCCAATACCTAAACACAGATGCGCCTTCTATTGCTCTATATTCTTTTATGACTTCATTTTCTAGACTAAATTTCCCATCTGTAGATTTAAGCGTACCTGTTTTCAATATTATATTCAATCCGTCTATATCTTCAACTTCATACACATTTGAACTATCTTCAAATGGCTCATATACTAGTTCTATTTCTTCTATAATGATATATCTTCTATCTGCAATTTGATATTTTAATTTCACCATATCACTTCTACTAAAATCATTGTACAATTTATCTAATACTACCTGCTCTGTTTCTTCTTCAATCAA
>JAOAQY010000074.1 GCA_025210965.1 Tissierellales bacterium | reverse complement strand
TTAATACATTTTCCTAAAACGGCAATAATCCAAATACTGCTCCAATTCCACCGTAAGCTTCCAGTTTTCTAAAATATCGGCCTGCAAAACCTTTAAACAATTCATGAATTTCCACCGCTGACATTTCATCAACTTCCATTTCTATTAGCTTTTTCAAATCTATTATTTGCAAAATTTCTTCCAAGTTATCTCTTCCACTTTCTAAAATAGCACTAGAACATCTCCTAGACAAATCTTTGATCACTTCATCTGGCACTTTTTTATCAAATAAATCATTTATCAAATTGACTGTAGCCAAATCCGCGATCCTTTTTAATTCCTCATTAAGTTTAGATTTATCATTTATATCGCCAAACATTTCTACAATATTATCAGCAAAGCTCTCTTTGTTTATGGTATTAAACAAACTATTTTCTATAAATTTAGTCGACATATTCTTAAAATGAATTCCATTATACAATGACTTAAACTCATCATTTATCCACTCTGGCTCTAGCCACACAAGAATTCCTTCTACTGCAATAGCTTTGATTTCACTTATTAATAATTCAATCAATTGACTGCTGATTTCTATATCATCAACACCTCTACTAAAATCAAATTTATCTATTATTCTATTCTTAAACAACTCACTTTCAATGCCAAGTAAATTTAAAATATCAAATAATGATTTAGTTTTAAATTCATCCATAGTCCAAATCACTATTTTTTCTAGCTCATCTCCTAATTCAACTAATACTTTGCGATCAGTTATAATTGTACTTAGTTTTTCAAAAACAACTTTTTGTTCAAAAACATCATGTATTTTTGATACTTTACTCTTCCAAATTGCTTTATCTACTATTTCAAAACTCAAATTTCTTATTGAACTAATCTCTAATTCTATAAACTCTGGAAACTTTGTCTCAATCAAATGCTCTGTAATATCCTCCACCAAATGAGGTCCGTCAGCACTCATATAGCCTATTTTTTCAAAAAATCCAAGTGATGATTTTATATTATCATCTATTTTCTCTGACAAAGTTTTCTTCTGGCTTACAAGCCAACTAAGTATTTGTTTTTTGAGAAAATCAAATAACCTATCTTGCTTAGTGTCTACAAGATTTTTCAGTTTTCCATCAAAAAGTTTCTCTATACTTTTTGACTCATCTACATTCAAAATTCTTTCATTCAAATTGTTAAGAAATTTTGAAATACATTTTTCAGAACAAAATTCTACTCTAGCTTTTAGTGCTATTTGAGTTTTTAATCCTTCATACGAGTTATTTCCTATAATGCTCGTTAAGGTTTTTCCCTCATACGACTCCATTATTTTTCTCAAATCCCAAATACTCTCTAAATCTATTTCGTCATCCATTATTTTTTCTAGTATAACTCTTAATTGTTCTTTTTCTAGGCCTTTTAAATATTTCTCTACGCCATACTCTAATGTTTTGCTCAATTCTTCTGATATCTTAAGTTTAGAAAAATTATCTCTGTCTTTCAAGAAGCTAAATGCAGACAAAACAATATCGCTCCAATACTCATCAGTCCATGCTTTTACCCTAAAACACGTATTTTCTTTTATAAACGAATTAAACGTATCGTCTTGAATTTTATCTCTCATATAGACTTCAACACTTGTTTCAAACTGAATTCTGTTCTCGGTAATATAGTTTTCTATACTAGATTGATGCAATAAATGATTCGCTACTGCCTCTCCTAAATTTTTACCAAATGCTGCCTTATTTTTCACTATGTAACCTTGGTCTAATTTGTTCAGCAGTGGAATCCTAGATAGCAACTTATTTTGTTTATACGGTCTGAACAGCATTTGCAAAGCTATTACGTTTGTCAGATAACCAACAGCTCCAAATGTTGCAGCATTTACATAGATAGATGAGTCTACTCGGCTAAGTGCAAGTCCTGCTACCGCTCCTAATCCAGCACCAAAATACGAAATAGGTTTTAACTCTCTGCCCATAAAATCATGTACTAATTCTAATAATTCTTGCTCTTCTAAACCTTCCAACTGGTTTTTTATTATGCCTTCTATCTTTCCATCTAGATGATTATACATAGCTTCTAGTATATCTATATCTTCACTTCTATTTGTTCCGATATTGCGAACTTTTTCCAAAATCTCTGCCAAATCAAATTTTTCGTATTTCTCAAATTTAGAATCAATTTTTTCGAAAATAGAGTCTCCTGCTTTTATAAGAAACAGATTGATTATTGAACCAAAATTCCAAGATACAGCGTGATCAATCATATTTTCTACCCATGTGCTCAGTATATCAGTCTTTGACAGTAAACTTATCCATTTCTTTAAATCATGCTCTAGTTCTTTACCATCTTGCATTAATTCTAATTTACTACCTATATTGCCTTCAATTTTGTTTACAAGTTCTCTCTCTACTAATATCTTTAGTTTTTCTCCAGTTACTCCTAATTCTCCTAACTTTTTATCTAACAAAAAATCTATGGAAATCAAATCAATTCCATCTATAATTTCTGCTAGTATGATATCTATGATTTTTTCTAATATGCCAGTATTAAATCCAAAATTCTCATTCAAATATTTTACTATATCTGAAACATTTTTATGCTCCAATTTTTCAATAATATT
Organism: Tissierellales bacterium; assembly: GCA_025210965.1. Lineage (NCBI taxonomy): Bacteria > Bacillati > Bacillota > Tissierellia > Tissierellales > Tissierellales bacterium. The sequence goes on along the minus strand of JAOAQY010000074.1, from coordinate 17,816 downwards.
ATCGGCTAAATACTCTCCAAGCAAAAAAGTATTCTCAGCATTTTCTAGCGCATTTGTCAACAACTCTATTAGCTTTTTATCCTGAACTATACTTTTCGTTTTATTTTCTAGTATTGATTGTATCATAGGCGAACGCTGACCTTTTGTACTTTCAACAACCTCGTCAATACTCGACTGTAATAAGTCTTCTATTTGATCTTTCTTTTGCACAATCCAGCTCAATAAATTAGTCGTCAATTGCGGTAAATTTTGTACAAGCCAGTTCTTTAATATCTCTTTTTGGGGTTCTCTTAAAAAATGTATTATAGGATAATCCAAATTTTGAATCCTATCATAAAACTTTTTAGCCCAAATACTTTTCTGATCACTTTTTATATTCTCTAAAATGTAAGCCTTTAATAAAATTTTTAATTCATACTTAAATTTTTTTTGATCTATTGCTGGCAAAATCGCACTAATCGAACGCTCACTAATTTCACTATAAAATTGTTCTTTTAAAATCATATTCTGTGCAATGCTATTTTTGCCATCTAATGCGCTTTGCATATTTAATCTACTATTATCTTTAGCTGACAAATACCTTGCATGCGCATTTTGAAATAATGGCTCTAATTCTAATGTCAAAAATTCAAAATTTTCATCATTTAAATTTTGAATTTCTATTTCGAAACCTTTAGCTATATCTTTGCTTATTCTTTCAATGGGTTCTACATTTAAAATATCTCTTAACTCACGATCTCCCAAACTGTTTTTCAATTCTTCAAAAAATAAATCTATTTTGCTCTCCTTTATATCATCTTTTATACTTTCTAAAAACGCACTACACCCATCAATAGCTTCTAATTTGACCCTGCACTCATTTGGCAGGTATTTTTCCCAAAATTCTCTTTGTGCCATTGTCAATTTATCATTCAACTCATTCAAGTTAACTTTTGATCCTATAGATTGATCCTTTATCAATCTTTTTTCTACTAAACTACTAACATCATTTATAAATTCATCTTTAGTTTTTATTATCACACCGCCTAGATTGAGTGGTGTGTATGTTTTAAATAGCATATTTATAGCATATGTATTTGTTATATAACCTGTAAATCCACCTGCAATTATCTTCAATATTAAATTCGCTGCCATCAATTTTGACCCCTCTTTTCAAGAACTCCTTCTAAATCCATATATACAAATTTATCTTTGTCTTCATTATAATGCATTCAAATCAATATGACAATTTTACCACATTTATATGTTTTTTCTATGTTTTTCAATGCTCAATTATACAGTTTTATTGATTCTATATGGAATTTGTAATAACCCTTGATTAGTCTTTTTCCAATCTGTATACTAAAGCCATATTAAGTTTTTGAGAGGAGATTTTTATGAAATTTATAGATTTAGATACTTGGGAAAGAAAAACTCATTTTGAATTTTTCAAGGGATTTGAATATCCAAACTACAGTGTTAGCGCTAATGTAGATATAAGTAAATTTTATGCTTTTACAAAAGAACATGATTTACCTTTTTTTGCATCAATGGTATACCTAACAACTGAAACTATCAATCAAATTCCAAACTTTAAACTGCGAATACGAGGCGAAAAAGTAGTTGAGCATGATATCATACATCCCGTTTTTACTGTAATGACTCCAAGTAAATTGTTTAATTTCTGTAGTTCAACTTACTCAAAATCATTTGATACTTTTCTAGATAAAACCTTAGATGCTATTGAAATTGCTAAAAATGGCTCACTAAATATATCCAATGATAACGATAACGACAATTGCATATATATAACTAGCTTGCCTTGGGTATCTTTTACTCAAGTCGTACATCCCATTTTTCCAGCTCCACACGGAGGCATACCAACTATAACATTCGGAAAATATTTTGATTCAAATGGTAAGCTTGAAATGCCACTTTCTCTGCAAGTTCATCATGGATTAATAGATGGTCTTCACATTGGACTATTTTTTGAAAAATTCCAAGAAATTTTGAATAATTTCAACTTGTACGTAGATAGATCTTTTGAAAAAATTGCATAAAAAAGCTACTTAGGAAAGCATCCTAAGTAGCTTTTTTTATTTTTTGAAATTAATCTATCCAATATTTGTCATGACTCCCAAAATAGCAGACCCATATATGCTATCCGTTCTATACGCCAAATATCCATATATCATTCCTGCTGTAAGTTTAAATCCAAACCAGAACATAAGCATGCTAATCTGAATTTCATTTATCATAATTGTAACAATGCTACAAGCTGCTGCATATAATATTGAGCTTATTAGTATTCCAAGAATTGGTCCTCTCGATATGACCAACCTTTTCTGTATATATCCTCGAAATACTATTTCATTCGTAAGCGCTCTCAAAAACTTGTATCCAATCTTTACACTAATAAATCCAATACTACAATTTAATGTCCATTTCTCTCCTTGCAAAATATATAAATATATATAATAACTTAAACCTAAAGCTATTCCTACACCTATTGAAATAACTGCATTAGTAGCACCTAAGCCTATATCAGATATACGCTCTCTGTCTATTTTCATAAAAAATACTACCGGAGCTAAACAAAATATTCCAAGTACAAGATTTGCAAATAGTTTAAAATCATATTGTTCAAAAAATATTGTAAGTGGCCTTCCTAAAAATGTATAATATAGAATAACTGACAAATATACCCATATCCAATGTCTCGAAGCCTCTATTCTATTTTCACTCTTCTTTACACGTATAGTCAAAACATTTATAAATATCAAACTCAATACCGTCAATAATAACTTATGAAAAATTAACCTAAAAACATCCATACAATCCTCCCAACTCTCTCTATATATTATATTCAACTAAGTATCTATAGTAAACCATTATTATGAATTCTAAATATATTTAATATAAGCATTCAAAAATCGCTATTAATTGATAGTCTTTATCATTTTGCCCATAGCTTTTCTTAAATTTTTCATAAAAAGACAATTTTCGACCGTAAAACGCAGTTACTAATCCGCGATTATGTCGTATAATAGATATATACGGTTGGGGAACCTGTATGGAAAAGGTATTTTAAGCTAATGAAAATTTGAAAAAGAAAAACCAGTCCATGGACTAAATAGTCTCGACTGGTTTTTTCTTTTTCAATTTCAAATCTAAATTTATTGTTTTCCTTTTATAGCTTCAACTACAGCTTCATTTATTTCAAAATCATCAAACTCAGAATTGCCAAGAACTACAATACTATATCCATTTTCAGGATAGTAAGAATATCTAAACGAAACTCCTGGATCCATTCCCATTATAAAATATTTTTTTGCCACTTCTTTTTCTCTCAATATATAAACTCCATATCCATATTCAATTATCTGATTCATCCTTACTTGAGGATTTAATATCATATCTACATATTCTTTTGACAAAAATTTCCCATCAAGTAATATGTTCCAAAATCTGATTAAATCTCCAGCAGTTGTGAAAATACCTCCATCTGGTCCCCCTTTTGCAGGAATAGAAAATATATTCGATGTCCACGAATCATCATCTTCAGCATCTATATATCCAGTTGCCGTTTTTTCTGGCATTGAATCTAATTCATGGTAGCCAGTGGAATTCAATCTACAAGGTTTTAATATTTTACTCTCAACAAAATTATGAAACTCCATTTTAGAAACTGCTTCCACAATTAATCCTAAAAAGATATACCCTGCGTTACTATAAGAAACAGACTCTCCTGGTCTAAATTTCATACCTTTATCTTCAATAAGCGGTAAAAAATCTGCTACTTTTCTTAGTTTACCATTTGGAATCCCTCCAAATGAATCAGCATAATCATTATCTCCTGATTCATCAAAATAATCCTCTATACCCGAAGTATGAGTCAGCAAATGATGTACACTTACATCATCATCTATATTTTTCAAGTTTACATCTATCAAATCTTTTAGTCTATCATTTAAACTTAATTTTCCAGCTTCTACAAGTTTCATTATTGCAACCGCTGTAAACAACTTTGCTCCTGAAGCTATACCAAATGATGTATCTATAGTATTTACAGTCTCATTGCTCCTATCTGCAAACCCAACAGATTTTTCATAAACAACTTCACCTTCCAAACTTACATGAATTACGCCCGAAAACTTGTCCATTTCATCGCATTTTTTTAATCCTTCGTCAATAACAAAACCTAAATTTTCCATACCCATTCCCCCATTTTATAAATTTAGAATCGCTAAATTATTACCAATTCATCTTTACAATTTCATTTTATCATGGTTTATAAATAATATTTAGGAATAGAATATTTAAACTTTGAATTTACTTATCACTTCAAATTGTTTGTTCACTTATCAATCACTAATACGCTCTAGCTGATTTTCTTGACATTACTATCTAAATTTCTTAAGAACGGTAACTTATCTAGGTAATTATTAATTATCGCCGCAATTATTATTCCTATAAATGTATCTAATACTCTATTTATCGCATATACATGTGGTAACTGCCCCTTTAAATTTGTCATTACAGCTATAAATACTATGCAAGCTATAGCTACTGAGGCTTGCTTTTTCATCAAATTAAGTGTGTATATTACGAGTGATATACCTATACCAATTCCTATAGAACTATAGCTTATAAATCTATAAAATATGTATCCTATAAATCCACCTGTCATTGTGCCTATCATACGGTCTTTCCCAACTTTTATCGTATCTACGTGGGTATTTCTCATGCATATAACGGCTGCAATGCAAGCATAAAATGGATAGGGTCTTTTTAACAATTGATACAATGCTATACAAAGCGCTACAGATACAGCTGTTTTTATATTTCTCATTCCTATTTTGGGCATTTCAATTCTCTCCTTAGTTCACCGAAACAAAACTATACATTAATTTTATAACTTAAACTTATATCATTTCATTCAAAGCTTACATGATATAGTTTATCAAAAAAAAAGTTATTTGACACGTTTTTTCACGTAAATCAAATAACTTTAAACGTTTGCTCTATCAAATGGGATGTTTCCGGTTTTAAACCCATGTAAGTGAATAATTTGTTTTTCGTTTTCAAATCTAAAAAAGTTCAGTCCTTTTATCAACATTTTTTAAACTCTGAATTTCCGCCATATGAATTATAAAGTTTAATAATGCTATAAAAAAACAAAGAACGCTAAGCCAAAAACCAAGTCTTATGCACTGACTTGTTCCATCTAATATCGGTATAATTTCCAAAATAGCATACAATATAGGCAATACAAATTGAAACTTTCTCATATGAAGTGCTTTATTGTCTATAAAGAACCCTATTAGTGAAAATGTTCCAAATACTGGAACTGCCAATAGGCCAATAATCACAAATTGCATTCCCGAAGGTTCATATATAGGGTTATTAACAATATGTCCTGCTCCAAATCTAAAAACTTCAATCCCAGATGCGTATATTATAGCGAAATATCCAAGTGCAAAAAGCATTCCAGTATTTATCAATATATAATACAATCTATGTCTATTAAATCCCCTTTGATCTTTCATTATCTCACCTTCTCGTAAATTTCATTAAATCATACTCTAATTATAATCTAGTAAAGTGAAATAAATATAAAACAAAGATGAAATTATGATTAAAAATTATTACCTAAACATTTTAAATAATAGTTATTCTCCGCCTCCATTATAGTATGCAAAATTAACAACACCTAATATAGCATATATTGCTGCAAGAATTCCATAAATAATCAAACCTTTTGAATTTCCATCGCTATAATCAAAATAAGCTTTCGTGCCAAATAGTATAGCCACCACAAGCCACATCATCCACATTTTTTTCTTCATTAATATATCTCTCCTTTTAAGCCATTTTGTACATTTTATCAAAATCTAATATTTTTGCCAAATCTAAAATAAATTTTGAAACTAAAAAATCCAGCGCTTCTTACTCCATTAGCGCTGGATTTACATTATGTTTGTAATCATTATGCCTGATGCTCCTCTCTCATGTGACAATGCTCCGTCTTCAAATATTCCGATAATCCTTTATCTGGTCTATAATGTTTAGTATAAGACATCATTGCCATTAAATTTGCAAGTGGTCTTCTTAACATATCATTCCCCTCCTTTTTATTACTATACCCTACTAAAGCGTTCATTCTTCATCAATCGCGTTTGTTTTTTATGTAACTCTTATACTCTAGCTTTCTATACACATCCGCACCTGTTTGCTCACAATTAAAAACTGTTTTTACATCTTCCATGAATCTAACCATCATTCTACTCATAACATTTCTCCTTCCAATTTAAATTAATTACTTTTCTTATGTCAAAAAATAAATATTTCTTATTTATATCTTAATTATATTAATTTTCGTCTACTTTGTCAATGCTAAAATTAATTTTTTCAATGTATTTATTCGAAATCTTTATTTTTTGAATATTTTTATTAATTTTAATGATGCGATTATTGATATTTCCTTTTAATTCCATTCTATTGAATTCTATCCTTTAGCATGATACAATAGATTTCATTAAGTTTAGTACAAAGGAGACGATTTCAAATGAAAGAAATCAGTTGTTTTGATATTTTAGGACCAATAATGATTGGCCCATCTAGTTCCCACACAGCTGGAGCTGCAAGACTTGGGAAAGTCGCTCTATATATAGCTGGTGACGCTTTTAGCCGTGTAGATTTTATACTACAAGGGTCGTTTGCAAAGACATATAAGGGACATGGAACTGACAAAGCTTTAGTTGCAGGAATCTTAGGTATGGAACCTCATGATGACAACCTAAAATTTGCATTGGAACTTGTTAAGCAGAGACAAATTGAAGTACATTTTTTAGAAGGTGACTTAGATGTTTCACATCCAAATTCCGTGAAATTTATTTTTTATCACTTAGACGGCTCTACAACAGAAATTGTTGGATGTTCAATTGGCGGTGGAAATATTGTAGTTAAGAGAATCGACGGATACAAAACTTCTATAAATTGTAATTACCCGACTCTTTTTATTCAGCATACAGATCAGCCTGGAGTTGTAAGCAATGTAAGCCAGCTTTTGTCTACTTCGGGAATCAATATCGCAACTATGAGAGTAAAGCGTAAAAGTAAAGGTAAGGAAGCTTCTATAATTTTAGAAGCTGACACTATGTTCCCTGAGGATTTGGTAAAATCTCTACTAGATCTTCCAAACGTAAATAGCGTTCGTGCTATAAGACCCATAAAGGAGGAAGTTTATGTATAGTACTGGAATTGAGCTACTAGCTCTCGCAGAACTTCATTCGTGTAATATATCTGATATTGTAAAAAATTCTGAATCGGAAAGTTTTGAAACACCAATCGAATCGATTGTTGAAAGGATGAGACAAAATTATAGAGTAATGGTATCATCGTCCTCAGCAGCTATAGAATCACCGGAAGAACATATGGGACATATAATAGGGGGGGACGGACGCAAAGCATTTGATCATGCGAGATCCAAGCAGTCTATTTGCGGTGAATTAATAAATAAGGCAATGGCAAGAGCTTTTTCTTGTTCTGAGGTAAATGCCTCTATGGGACGAATTTGTGCTGCTCCAACAGCTGGTTCATGCGGTATAATTCCAGCTGTAATGGTCACTCTCGCAGAAGCTTACGATATTCCAGAGCAAAAAATACTTTCAGCTCTATTCACTGCCGCTGGAGTTGGTGAAATTATAGCAAGACACGCTACGCTTTCAGGCGCTGAAGGTGGCTGCCAAGCAGAATGTGGTTCAGCATCGGCTATGGCTGCAGCTGCTAGTGTAGAGCTTCGAGGTGGTAACCCTGTTCAGTGTCTTCACGCTGCATCTATCGCTCTAAAAAATGTCATGGGACTTATTTGCGACCCTATAGCAGGTTTAGTTGAATCTCCATGCGCTAAGCGAAATGCTTCTGGGGCAGTAAATGCACTTATATCTGCGGATATGGCCCTCGCTGGAATCGAAAGTGCCATTCCCTTTGATGAGGTAGTAGATGCTATGTATGCTGTTGGAAAATCTCTTCCTGTAACACTTAGAGAAACTGCTCTCGGCGGTATAGCTGTAACACCTACTGGAATGGAAATTTCAAAAAAAATACACGGTCCTAAATAGGATCGTGTATTTTTATAATTGGTTAAGTCCATCTATTACATAATTTTTTGTATTTTCAATTGTATTTGGAACAGGTTTTGGTTGTCCATACACAGCTAAATCATAACCCTTATTAAATGCCTCTAATACGCCAACAACATCTAACACCTTTCCCTCTGATATATGGTTCATTTCTCCTATAATTAAATTTGCAACCGCTATGCTTCCCCATATTTCATGGTCATTATCATCTCCATTTTTATTTACAAATATCAATTGCTCTCCAATTATTATAAAACTCATTCTAGCAATTGCTACATAAGGGTCATCCATAAACTCATAAGCTCTTCGTCTTTCATCCTCTTCTTCAGCTACTCGACCTTTTCTATTGTAAATTGTAGCATACTTGTTATCAGCTTTTTCAGCATCTTTTATCTGGTGCTCATATATATCTTGTGACATCTGTCTTCCTAATTTTGCCATAGTCTCAGACGCCTTTACATCCTTAGCAACCGATTTACCAGCTATATCGCTACCACTATTTAATTGTTGCCCCTTTGAATTATGTGAACTTTTTCTTGCCGCTGCTTCTTGCTGATTTGCCACATTACTATTAGCTGCTATAGCCGGAATATTATTGCTTATAATCCCCATTTTTCTCACTCCCCAAATATATTGCCGAGTTTAAATCTTAATGCTACTATTACATTTATTATCGGATACTTAATTTTCTAACTTTAGATTTTACTTAAAAAGTTTGCGAAATCCATCTATTGAAGCTGAACCTAAAAATTCTAATATATCCATAGGGTCATCAAATGTTTCTTTTTTTCTAAGTGCCCTAGTCGATTCATGATCTTTTACATTAAGTATATGTAATAAATATCTAGCCAAAAGATACTCAAATGGCAGCCAACTAACATGAGAAACGGGTATAATTCTCTTTTTAGCACCTTTCAATTTATCATACAACAATTTACGACCCTCAATTGGAAGTGTTCCATCAAAAAGCGCATCTATTATAGTAACTTTTGAAGAATCTATCAAATGAGCATACGTTGCAGGATCAATTTTAAATATCGGATGTAAATCTTCATCTTTCAAAATTTCATCTAAAGTCATCTTTTCAATTCTATCTTTTTCTTTATCATAAAGTTCATAGAGATACTCTTTGTTGTGAATATTACTCTCGCAAATATGCCCTTTTTGTATCAAACGCCTAGCAAATTTCGCAGCTTTAGATTCGTGTAATATCATTGGGTAATGGCCACTTGTAGTCATCAATATCAATTGATTAATCCTAGAATCAACTGCTGTTGCAACTGTTCCAAGCATTCCTCCTAGACAATATCCCATAAGTGCGTTATTTTCCTTCCAAAGTCCATATTGTTCTAGCCAATCAATAGTAGTTCTTATATCAACTATTGCATGTTCCCAAAATTTTTGCAATCTAGTCATCTGTGGGTACAAAAAACTGCTTCCGCTCACAGACCTATGCTCAACTCTAGTATAATTTCCTGGCAATATTAAAACAGTTGCATTTACTCCTGCTGCCGCTAAATGTGGTCCCATCCAAAGTATAAATTTGACATTTGCACTTCCAAGTCCATGTAGAATAAGTGTAGAAGCCTTAACCTCACCTTTTGGCGCAAAATTGTATATTTTTACTCTCTCCGTTCCCTTTTCAGGATTTTTATACAATGTATCAAATTCTGTAAAACTACACCTATAGTGATGTCCTTTAAATATATAACCAGATGAAAAATCAATATCAGGAGTTTTGTCATAATCAAAATTAATAGTCATCTCTTATACTCCTCTCTATAAACCTAGCAGTTTCCTCTACTATATAAATAGTTCTCGGGTCTTTTCTATAAAAATCAAAGCAATGATCGGCCTTCCTATGAACCAAAAATTTATACGGTACTCTATACCTATCTAATGCCTTTGATAAACTAAGTGAATTTTTAAATGGAACTGTCTGATCCATTTTACCATGAGCTATAAACATAGGAATCATTCTACTTGATATGTAGTTTATAGGTGAAAATTTATCGTATTCAGCTTCCTTTTCTTCCAATGTTCCCTTCATAGTAGTCCAAATAGCATATTTAGCAAATATAGAATTATGTTCTTTATCTCCTATAGTCTTTAAATCAGACGGTGTATAGTAACTTATAACACCCTTGACTCCTTTTATCTTCTCATCTTCTCCTATACTAGTATAATAACTTGAATATAAGAGTGCCAGATGTCCACCTGCTGATAATCCCATCAAAAATATATTCTCTAAATCCAGATTATAATAGCTCTCTTGTTTCTTTAAAAAACTAAGTGAATCTTCATAATCTTTAAGTATGTCTTTTAAATGATTTTGAAATCCAAAACTATAATCTATAGATGCAACTACATAGCCTTTTGATGCTAAATACTTACACCATGACACATTATTTGGCTGGTTTCTAAAGCCTGAAATCCATCCTCCACCATGTGAGTAAAGTATCACAGGATATTTTTTCTTTGATTTATTCGGTATATAAAAATCCATTTTTAGTTCTTTATTTGATGTTTTTTTATAAACCACAGTATCTACTTTAAAGTCCTCTTGAATCTCTATCGGTATTTTGGCTCTTAAAAATTTCATGCCGATAATAGCCATTTGTACAAAAAAGTAAAGTAGCGCCAAAAACGAATTTGCTAAACTAAGTATGAAAAAAAATACGATTTTAATCAAGTTTCTATTCTTTTTAGAATGCAAATCAGAATCTGTTTCCCTCATATTAGCTCAGCTCCCCTTCTATATTTATCTGCTTACGTCTTTTGCGCTGTTCTTTTTTTCTCTCTCTAAGTTTTTTAAAAAAATTTTGTAAAATGCCCCTACACTCACTCTCTAAAACTCCCCACTCCAATTCTGTATCGTGATTTAACTGTGAATGCTGTACTAGATTTACCACAGACCCACAGCCTCCCATTCTATCATCCGTTGTTCCTATAACCAATCTCTCTATTCTAGAATTCATTATTGCTCCTGCACACATGACACAGGGCTCTAGTGTGACATACATCGTACACCCTATGAGCCTCCATCCACCTAGATATTCTGATGCTTTTTTTATAGCAATTATCTCTCCATGAGCAAGCGCATTTTTTAGACTTTCCTTCAAATTATACCCTCTAGCTATTATTTCATCATTTCTTACTATGACAACTCCCACTGGAACTTCATCCAAAATTTCTGCTTTTCTGGCTTCTTTAAGCGCTTCGCTCATATAATATTCATCATTATGATTCATTTAACTTCTTAACTCCTTGTTTTGGTAATTTTATAATCACTTTTGTTCCTACATTCACTTTACTCTCAATAAAAATCTCCCCACCGTGAAGATTTACTATTGTATTATAGGCCGTGCTAAGACCTAAGCCTATGCCCTGACCAATCGGCTTCGTTGTAAAAAATGGATTGAATATCTTATCCAAATTTTCTTTAGGTATTCCAATTCCATCATCGAATATATCAATAAAAACATACTCTGCATCAGACCATGTTTTAATTTCAATATACCCTTCCTTTATTTCCTTCTCATTTATTGCAAATATAGAATTGAACAATATATTCATTATAACTTGATTGAGCTTTTCATTCAAAGCTAATATTTCATCTATATCATGTAAGTTTTTTACAACAACTATCTTGTCTCCAATTTTGTTGTTTATAAGAGTAAGTATGCTCTCTATACTCTCATTTACATCGAGGACTTTATATCCCTCTTGAAAATCTATTGAAGAAAAATATCTAAGTTCTTTTATAATCTTAGCAATCCTAGACAGTCCATCCTTAGATTCTTCAAATATAACTTCTGTATCCTCTATTATATATTTCAAGTCTTCCTCATCAATCTTTTTTCCAAGTCTAAAATCATTGAAATAATTCAAAAAGTCTCTATAGTAATTTTCAAGTGTTTCAATATTGCTTATGATAAACCCGAGAGGATTGTTTATTTCATGAGCCACCCCTGCAGCTAATTGTCCTATACCCGCAAGTTTTTGCTGCTGTAAAAGCTGTATTTGACTCTCTAGTATCTTGTCATTAGCAGTTTTCAATTCTTTTTTTAATTTAATTTCTCGAAGTGCAGATTTTACCCTAGCAAGATACTCTCTCTCTTTTATAGGTTTTATTATATAATCCATGGCTCCTATTTCAAAACATTTTTCAATCTCTTCTTCTGTATCAACTGAAGTTAACATTATAACTGCTATTTCTCTAAATCTATCCTCAGATTTTATTTTCTCCAAAAATGTTATTCCATCCATCTCTGGCATGTGAATATCAAGAAGAATTAAATCAATCTCTTCCTCTTCTAATATGCCATACGCCTCCATCGCTGAATACGCAGTATATATACTCTCTTTCAAATTTTCATCTATCATAACCTTCGCTACCATAACATTAAGTTTTGAATCATCCACTATAAGTATCTTCATATTTACTCCCCCCTAATCTTGCTCTTCAGTTTTTGATTTTTGCTTAATTGGCAATACCACTGTAAATTTTGTTCCAATGCCAACTTCACTCTCAACATTTACATGCCCTTTGTGTTTATTTACTATAATATCGTACGCTATTCCAAGTCCTAATCCTGTACCCTTTCCAACCGCTTTAGTTGTAAAAAATGGCTGAAATATTTTATCTATATTTTCTTTTTTAATTCCGCTACCAGTATCCTCAATTTCACAATAGGCAAACTCATCATCATAAAATGTCTTTAGTTTTATTTTTCCCATAACTCCATTTTCATGATCTGATTTTCCACGTATAGCCTGCACTGAATTTATTATCATATTTAAAAATACTTGGTTTAATTGTCCACCTATAGCATCAATATATGGCATATCTTCACATAATTCATGTACAACTTCCGCATCGTATTTTATCTCATTTCGCGCAACTGTCAATGTGCTTAAAAGACCTTCATTCATATCGTATGGCTGAAATTGATCTAATTGATCTATTCTAGAAAAACTTCTAAGACTCCTCACTATTTTTTCTATTCTCTCAAGACCATCTTCTGAATCAAATATCAATCCTTCTACATCTTCGCTTATAAATTCTAAATCGTATTTGGCCTCTACTCTTTCAATATCACGTTTTATACTTTTTGCCTCTTCACAATTTAATACATCATGATATTCATTTATGAGTTTCTTATACATCTTTAAGTAATCTTCAAGTGTCTTGAAATTGCTTATTACAAAACCAAGAGGATTATTTATTTCATGAGCTACCCCAGCAGCTAACTGGCCTATTCCTGCAAGTTGTTCTTGCTGTATCAATTTCGTTTGTGTTGATTTCAATTGATTCAATGCTTCTAATAATTCTAAGTTTCTATCACTTAACTCATCTGCCATTTTTTTCTGAAGACTTATATCCTGTTTTATCCCAGCATAATTTACAACGTCACCAAGTTCATTTTTTATTGGAAATATAGTAACATACTCCCAATATAATTCCCCATTTTTTCTCTTATTTTGAAATTCACCCCTCCAAGTTTTGCCCGAACTAATTGTAAGCCACAAATCTTTATAAACTTCTGCACTCTGTGTACCCGACTTCAATATTCTAGGATTTTGCCCAATTAGTTCTTCCTGCGTATATCCTGTAACTCTGCAAAATCTCGGGTTTACATATTGAATATTCCCTTCTATATCTGTTATGACCACACTTGACGGAGTTTGACTCAAAAGTGTAAACATCCTATTTTTACTATCACTTATATTAAGTACTTCTGTTATATCTTCTATTATCAAAAAATAATACACTGGTACTTTTTCTTTTCGTCCTATCCTATTAAATTTGATTTCAAGACAAATTTTTATTCCATTTATTTCTGTTTGAAGTATATCATCAATAGAGTACTCAGTATCTAAAGACTTTTTGTAATTTATAAATCTATCATGTATTTTTCTTTCTAATTCTGCTGCCATATCTGATCCTATATTTATATTGTTAATACTAAGTAATTCTTCAAATGCCCTATTGTGGTAAATTTTTTCGTCATCTCTATAAATTATTGCAGCATCCATAACATTTTCAAATATTGCCTCATAGCCTTTTTCCATCAGATGCTCTCCCCTCCCCTAAATTCTCATCGTAACAAACTCCTTTTATAGTAAGATCCATAACATTTAATAAATCAATACAACTATGGTATTTTAAAATTTCAACTATAGGTCTCATTGGAAAATTTTGATTAATTTCTCTAACTACTGCTACACTTCCATCGCTCAATTTTACAAGTGTCCCTATAGGATATGGTACTACCCTTGCATTGAAAGCCCTGACGCAATCTATGTCGTATTGAGATCCTGAATTTCCAAGTATATATTCAAGCGCTTCACTTGCTGGAATAGCTCTATGTCTCGGCGTATCTGAAGTCAAATTATCATATGTATCTGCAACAGATACTATTTTTGAAAATGTATGCGCATCAACTATCTGCTTTGGAAAACCACATCCATCGATTCTTTCATGATGTTGTAGTGTCACTATTCTAGCTCTCACAGATATGCTTTGACTTCCTCTAAGATAATCATAACCTCGTTGAGGATGCTCCTCATATAATCTTTTCTCTGCCGAACTCAAATTTCCCTCTTTCATAATCAAATCTTTAGGAAGCAATGTCTTACCTATATCATGTAACATAGCTCCTAAACACAAAACCTTTAAATCTCTAGCATTTATATTTAGCTCTGCACCTATAATCATGGACAATACAGCTACATTCATGCTATGTTGAAACAAAAAATCATCTTTTGTCTTTATATCAACAAGATTTACTGCTACATCCTTATTTGCCAAGAGATCATTCATTATGCTCTCTGATAATTTTGACAACTCACGAAGTCCCTCTTCACGTTGTTTTACTCTTGCTAGATGCTGCTTTTTCGAATCTGTTTTACTTTTAGGTATTTGACACTGATTAAATGCTCTCTTAATACTTCTTACCGCTTTTTGTCTCAATTCTGGCTGTATAACATCTTGTAGTTCAACATCTGAATACCCATCATCTACATATATCGAATATATTCCATAGTCATTTAGCCTTTTTTTCATTTTAGGTGTGATTTCCATTCCCGCTCTGAGTAGAATGCGCCCTTCTTCATCTTTTAGTGTTTGAGCTAATTTATGGCCATTTTTAACGTATTGAATTGGAAGTACTCGCATAGTTCTCACGTCCTCTCTAAATTTTAATATAAAATGTCGTTCCCACACCTTCTGTTGATTCACACAATAATTTACCACCATGGTCTTCTTCTATTATTTTTTTGCTAACGCTCAACCCAAGCCCAGTGCCTCGTCCTTCTTTTTTTGTTGTAAAAAATGGTTCAAATATCTTATTTCTTACATCACTACTCATTCCACAGCCATCATCGTCAATTTTGATTTCCAGTCCCTCATTTGATTTGCTAACTTCAATTTTTATTTCGCCAAGTTCGCTAGATTCCTTCCTTTCTATTGCATGAGCTGCGTTTATTATCAAATTCATTACTACTTGTTTCAATTTCGAACCAAACGCCGGATAAATATATTCTTGATTCTTATCATAAATCAAATTACATACAGCATGGTATTTATATTCATTCTTGGATAATAGCAAAACTTCCTCTATCAACTCTATTATATCCACCTCTGACCTTTCTTCTTCTTGACCTTTGAAAAGATACCTTTTAAAACTTTCTGCAATTTTTCTAACTTGATTGACTCCAGTGTCTATATCATCAAGAGTTTCCTTTATATCGCTTTTTAAATCACTATCATTTATTTCTACATCATCTAATATTTCCACTAAATACTTAACATTAGATTGAATATATCCTAGTGGATTGTTTATTTCATGAAGTATCCCACTAGTCAAAAGACCTAGCGAAGCTATTTTATCTTGCTCAAATAATTTATTTCTCAAACTTTCATTTTTCTTCTCTAATTTTTTTGATTCTGTAATGTCCCATTGAACTGAGACAAATCCTGTAATCTTATTTTTTTCTTTTATTGGATAAATCTTTACCTTGCACCAATAGTGTTCTCCATTTTTTTTGGTATTTTCAATCTCGCCACTCCATATTTGTCCATCATGTATGGTCGATAATAATTTTTCAAAATAGGATTTACTATATTTTTTAGAAGATAGCACGGCTGTCTTCTTTCCAATAATTTCGGATTTTGAATATCCAGTTATCTCCATAAACTTTTTATTAATATACTCTATACATCCATCTCTATCTGTCATGATTATTATCGATTCGCTTTGATCTAATGCTTTATTTACTCTGATTCTTTCTCGGTCTTGTATTAATTCTTCTGTCACATCATTTATCATGCATATATAAATGTATTTCTCTTTAAATTCATCATAAATTGTCTTTATATGCCATCTACAATATATTTTTTCTCCAGATTTTGTCGTATTTTCTATCATGGATTCCACTCGTTCATAGCTTATTGCATCATTTATCAACCTATTAAGTGCTTTTTCTTGAGCTTCATCAGTAGTAAGTTTTATTATAGAATTATTCTTAGCTTCAGCTGCAGTGTATCCAAATATTAGTAGACTAGAATTATTCCACTGCTCCACTTGAAAGTCTTCATCTATCACAATAATTCCAGAAGGTGATTCTTCAAACATTTGAATATAGTTGTGACTAAGCCCCATTAATGTATGTTGATTTTCTGATACTTTCTCTGATAATTCTACATGCATTCTATAGCAGCCTTCACCCTTTTGAAGAGCACATATAGCTCTATGTCTTTCTCCATGAGCTCCTTTCAATCTACACGTAACAGTGGCCAAATTTTGACCTCTTTTAACTTTTGCTATACAATTTTCAAAATACTTAATATATCTATATTCAATTAAATCTTTTAAAAGCAACCCATCTATATCAAAATGTCCTAATTTTTCAAGCAATGAAATGTTTGGCCTTATTAAAAGTCCTTCTTCAGATATTTCTTGAATATAAACATCATTATTCTTTATACATTTCTCTTGTCTATTCATAAAACATGCTTTTCCATTTACATAATTTGATAAATTCATTTTTGTCTTTGCTAATTCTTCCTTGATTCTATTCAAACGCTGAGGGTAGCTAAAGATATAGCCTTGTATAAATTGTGCTCCTCTATTTTCTAAAAATCGCAATTGCTCTATAGTTTCTACGCCTTCAACAATTACCTCTTTATCTAATTTCTTACACATTGATAATAAATTTTGAAATATAATAACGTCATTTGTATTTTCCACAAGATTATATATAAAGGATCTATCAAATTTTACACATTTGATATAATCTTTCCTAAATCTATCTAAATTCGAATAACCTGTCCCAAAATCATCTATCGCCCAATTAAGCTCGTATTTCTCTAACTCTGCAAGCATAAAGTCTTCCACAATCTCTTCTGCTTGCTCCGTAAGTTCAAATACAAATGCACTATAATCTATTTGCTCACTATACGCCTCTATCAATTCATGAAAATCTTTTGATTTTAATGTCAAAACCGATAAATTGACATGGGTCTTTAAATATTTAAATGAGTCATTGTGCTCAATCCAAGCTTCAAAAGTATTTTTTATTACATATAAATCTAACCATTTTATAAAACCTGTAACTTCAGCATAATATATAAATTCAGTTGGCAAAACTATACCGTATTTAGGATGCTCCCACCGTACTAGTACTTCT